>JAAYTB010000024.1 GCA_012523855.1 Clostridia bacterium | reverse complement strand
TTCTCTCTAAGAACAATCTTTGTTACTTCCTTATTTTCCATAATTAGTGGCGCTATATAAGTATCAACAGAAGTTCTAGTAGCCTGTTTTATATATTCAATTTTAGAGTCCTTTTTTAGCTGGATAAAATTATCCTCCCAATCTAGGACCCTAACCTCAATTCCTCTCCTTATAGCTTCAGCAATTAAAAGCTGAGTTGAAAGTTCTAGACCCTTATATTCTCCCTTCATAAATACAACTCCCTTAGATCATTTTTAAATTTTTTTTTGCCTGTCTTACACCAAATTTTACAAAGCTTTCGCCCTTCTCCTTTGTTTCTTCATATATTCTCTCTGAAGGTAAAAGACTTTTATCTAGCAGCTTTAAACACTGTTTTTCAACAGTTTCCTTGTATTTGTTACTTGCAGAATCCTTATCCATAAGTTCCGCAATATATCTACATTTCTCAAGGATCTCTTCTGCAAAAGTTTTTAAGGAAATCATTTGGCCATCATAGTTGTGTAGCATTAAATCACTCTTTCTTCCAAAGATAGCTGTAAGCTGGTGGTTTGAAGTCATTTGACTATATTCATCTTTAGTGATAGCCTTGCTATTTTCAAAAAGGCAATATAGCATAAAAACCTGTAAAAAATACAACTGTTCCAAGCTCATACCAAGCCTTTCAAAGGGATCTAAATCTAATATTCTTACTTCTAAATATTTTACCCCTCTCCTTGTTAAAGCCTGGAGCTGGCTTTCTCCCTTTCTTACAATTTGCTTTAATCGAATAGAAGAGTAAAATTCGCTTTCACTTTGCAATACATTTCCATTAAGCTGTACCTGCTCACCATCCCTGTACAATCCAAGCTTTAAGTACTCTGGACTTTCCATTGCTAAAATTCTACTAAGCTCCCTGTTATACTCATCCATACTATTAAAATATAAGTTATGGCTATCTTGAACTGTGTCAGAATAACCAAACCTGCTTACCCGAAGAGATGTGGCAAATTCCTCAAGATTTTCAATGGCTCCTGCACAGTCTGAACAGCTTTTTTCAATTGCCTCTAACTGCTTACATATTACAGGGTAATATGTATAGTCACAGGATGGAGATGCTCCAAAAAGGTAGATTAGCAGCCATCTGTACCTTAAAAAATTCCTGGCTACAGCAAAATATAGATTATCCCTAAACTGCCCTTTATCCTCCCTTTCATTCCAATGCCTATAAAGAAAATCAATCATCTTTTCACTATATGAAAAATTAAAATGAATACCAGATATCATTTGCATCTTCTTGCCATAACGAAGGGCCAAACCCTTTCTATATATCTCTTTTACCTGACACTCCTTAGTCTTAGGAAACCTTGCAATAGGAATCAAATCATCTTCCGGCAGCCTAGGAGGCATACTAAGGGGCCAGAGAAGCTCATAGTCAATACCTGCTTCCACTTCAGCCTGTATTTCCCCTAGGGACTCATATACCTCTTCCACAGATTGAAAAACTGGAGTAACCATTTCAATCTGACTTTCAGAAAAATCTGTAGTTATCCGGGAGTTTTTGCACTTATCACCAAAGACATCAGGATGAGGAGTCAAGGAAAGCTCTCCAGATCCTGTTATTCTTTGAGATTCCTTCTCTAAGCCAAAGGTACCTTCAGAGAGAAGTTCTGTCTTTTTATTATTTATGAACAATTCTGTAATCTGAGAAAAATTCCACTGCATGACATCCTCCTGTTAATATATTAATATAAATTATAGCAAAGATTTCACTAGAAAGTATTATTATTAGTTTATAAGATTCATCTTTCTTACTATATTTTATACAGGGAGATGTTTTTATGGATAAAATAATCAGATGTAAGGTGTGCGGCAAAGGTATTGCTAAATCAGCAAATCCTTGTCCTCATTGCGGGGCAAAAACAAATACTTCTAAGCTTGAATTCTTATTCAATGGCCCTGGCCTTGGTATATTAGTAGTAGTACTTACCTTGCTGCTATTCTTAAGCCATAAATCAAGAAAAATCCTTAATACAAAACTCAATAAACTCTCTGTCACTATCTTTAATGTATACGATGAATTTTATAACTTTTTTTCATCAGTCAAATTAATCTACTTCTGCTTTGATAGAAACCTTACAAAAACCACTAAACAAACTTACTATTTAAAACTATTTTAGGCCTCATGAAAGCTAGCAGCAGAAAAATTTATATAGACGATGAGCCTTGCCATGGCTTTCTGCAAGATGTAGGAACAATAATTGAACGTCCTAACTTTATACCTTATTACAATGCTTTCAGAAACTTAAAGATTATAGCTTCATATAAGGACAAGGTTGGCGATGAAAGAATTAGACAAGTAATACAAGCTGTTGGATTAGATCCTGATGATAAAAAGAAGGTCAAGAATTATTCTCTAGGTATGCAGCAAAAACTAGCAGTGGCTCTGGCTCTAATGGAAGACCCAAGTATATTAATTTTGGACGAACCTCTCAATGCAATGGATGAAAAGTCTGTAAATAAGGTTAGAAAGATTCTTCTAGAAGAGAAGAAGAAGGGTAAGCTATTAATTATAGCCTCCCATTATAAAGAGGAAGTTCCTAGTAAATCAAATAATTCGGAAGTTACAAGTGAATCTACTGGTGAAATTGTTGGTATTGAAAAAAAGTATTATATTGTGAAATTTAATAATGATTCTAATAAGTATATCTCAGAGCCTGTATTAATAAAAAAATCAGATTTTGAAAATGGTATGTGTGTAACTTTTTATGGGAAAAATATTGATTTTGATGAGGAAAATATTAAAAGTCATATAAAATTAACAGTCTATGATAATGAAAAAATTATTTTTGATAGTTCTCCTCATAACATTACCACTGTCATTCCATATGAAATGACAAGTGATGAAAGTAATTTTAAATTGGAAGCAAACTATTTAAAAGATATAAAAGAAGATGAGGAAGTTTCTATTGATATATTATGGTGGGTTAATAAAACACCTTAAAAAGGTCATAGCTTCTTGTGAAAATTATGTAAATTAATAGATAAAACAAGCCTCTATGTAGATTCTATAATTTTATTCCTAACATCTACATAGGGGCTTTTATGGTAATACTTTTCTCCTATTATAGTCCGCTATGAAAGCCCTTCCATGGCAAAGTAAAGGCAAACCTATCTAAGCTAATATTCCCTCAATCAACACCGCCCTAGCCGGTGCCCCTTCTGCCCCCTTTATCTTAAGAGGCAATGCACAAAGCAAGTATTCTCCTGGATCCACATCCTTTAAGTATACGCCTTCCAAGACTGTTATGCCATTTCCTAATAGAGCCTTATGGGTCTCGTAGCCTGGCTGGTCTCTCTCTACTCCTAGAGCATCGATGCCCACCCCTTTGATTTTCTTATCTCTAAGAAATTCTGCTGCAGATTTTTCTATAAAGACGAATTTAAAGTCAAATTCATTGGCAAAGGAGTTTTTGGTCTTAAATATAACAAAGTCCCCCTGACCAAATTCTAGGTCTTCTATATCTTTCTTAGTTATTTCACTTTCCAAGGCAGTAAGATCAAATACTTTGCAAGGTGTTATACAATTATTTAAGTCTATATTTTCTATAGTATCTCCCCCTGCTACCATGTGAAGGGGTGCATCGAAATGAGTCCCTGTGTGTATATCCATATAGATCCTACTTTCATGGCTCTTTCCTGTTTTGTGATTTGAAACCTCATCAAGTCTTGGTCTTTTATCTTCCTTGTTTTTATATACTGGCATATCTCTGTGTATTACCATAGTAATATCATGAATTTTCATCCTGGCCCCTCCTCTTAAAAAATATATTTCTGGCAAGGAGCAAGGAAGCCGGCCTATATTGATAGGGGCTTGCTTATGGCTATACAAGCCACCACTGCCTTCCATCTCTCCTTAAAAGCTCATGGACCTCTTCTGGTCCCCAGCTCCCTGCTTCATAGTTTGGAAAAGCTGCATCTTGTCTTCTCCATATCCCTGTTATATCGTCTACATACTTCCAAGAAAATTCTACTTCGTCCCACCTAGTAAATAGGGTAGTATCCCCCCTAATAACATCTGAAAGCAATCTTTCATATGCCTCTGGGGTGTTGTTTCCTAAGTTGCAATTCTGGCAAAAGTCCATTTGTACAGGAACTATTTCATTGCCGGCACCTGGCTTTTTAGCGTTAAATTGGAATATTACCCCTTCCCTAGGTTGAACCTTAATAACTAAAAGATTGGGCTGTAGATCAGTTTCCTTTGTATAAAGAATTTTAGGTAAAGCCTTAAATTGCACTACTATTTCTGTAGTCTTCTCCGCCATTCTTTTACCGCTTCTTATATAGAAAGGCACCCCTGCCCATCTATAATTTTCAATATAAAGCTTCATGGCTACAAAGGTTTCTGTTTGAGATTGAGGATCTACCTTATCCTCTTCCCTATATGCCCTTACCTTGTGTATTCCTATTTGCCCACCTTTATACTGTCCCCGGACCATGTTGTTAGTTACAAAGTCCTCCGTTACAGGCTGTAGCGATCTTAGAACCTTTACCTTTTCATCTCTTATACTTTCTGTATCTAGGTTTACAGGTGGCTCCATAGCTGTTAAGGTTAGAAGCTGGAACATATGATTTTGTATCATATCCTTTAAGGCACCAGACTTTTCATAGTAGCCTCCCCTGCTCTCTACTCCCACTGTTTCTGTGGAGGATATTTGAACATTGTCTATATATTTATTGTTCCAAAGGTGTTCAAATAGGGAATTGGCAAATCTTATAACCATTATATTTTGTATCATTTCTTTTCCAAGATAATGATCTATTCTATAGGTGTTTTCCTCTTTAAATACCCTTGTAATTTCCTTATTTAAATAGGCTGCTGATTCCAAGTCCTTGCCAAAGGGCTTTTCTATTACAATTCTTCTAATACAACCATCGCATAAAGCAAGGTCATGGACTTCTAGTTTATCTACTATAACTTCAAAGTATTCAGGAGCTACTGCCAAGTAATATATCCTATTTCCAGCAGTATTATATTTTATATCTAATTTAGAAAGTACTTCTTTTAAATGGGAGTAGCCCTCATCCTCGTTAAAGTTAAGTTGTACATAGTACAACCTACCTTCCATCTTACTCCAACTATCATCCTCTAGGCCAAACCTGCTGTACTTTTTTATTGATTCCTTTACTTGATTTTTATAATCATCTTGGCTAAAATCTCTTCTTCCTACAGCTACCACTGCAAAATCGTCTGGCAGGGATTTTTCACAAAGCAAATTGTATATTGATGGCATCAGCTTCCTATGGGTTAGGTCTCCGGTACCACCGAAAATGACCATTATGCCCGGAAATTCTATTTTCTGTTGCATACTCACCCTTCCTTTCTAAACTGTTTCAAAGAATATCCTATTCTGTTTTCTTTGCTACAGCGTGGCCTCCAAATTCATTTCTAAGGGCTGCAACTACCTTACCTGTGAAAGTATCCTCCTGTTCAGACCTGTATCTCATCATTAATGATTCTGTAATTACTGGTGCAGGAACCTTTAATTCTAAGGCTTCTTGAACTGTCCATAAACCTTCACCTGAAGAATACATTATTCCCTTTATTCCATCTAACTTACCATCTTTGCTAAAGGCGCTTTCAGCAAGCTCCATAAGCCATCCTCTTATAACGGAACCGTTATTCCAAACCCTTGCCACCTTTTCTAAATCTAAATCAAAAGGACCCTTTTCAAGGATTTCAAAACCTTCACCTATAGCCTGCATCATTCCGTATTCTACACCATTGTGTACCATTTTTACATAATGACCAGAACCAGGCCTTCCACAATGCAAATATCCATTTTCTACACTGATATCCTTCAATAAATCTTCTGTAACAGCAATAACATCCTCATCTGCTCCCACCATTGTACAAGCACCATTTCTAGCTCCTTCAATGCCTCCACTAGTTCCTACGTCTGCAAAGGCAATTCCTCTTTCTTTAAGGTAATTGTACCTTCTCAAAGTATCCTTATAATTAGAGTTTCCTCCATCAATTATTATGTCATTCATATCTAGCATTGGCAGTAGCTTTTCAATCATGTCATCTACCGCCTGACCTGCAGGTATCATAAGCCATATAACTCTTCTTCGAGATAGCTTTCCTACAAGGTCTTCTAAACTATAAGCCCCTGTAAGTCCCTCTTCCTCAGCTTCTTTAACCTTGCTTATAGTTCTGTTGTAAACTATAGGCTTATGACCATGATCCTTCATATTCAAGGCCAAATTATATCCCATTCTCCCTAAGCCAATTAAACCTATTTCCATCTTTATCGCCTCCTATATTATTTATTAAAGATTATTTTGCACTTAATCAATCCTTATTATTATATTCATTGCTATCTTATATATATTACGATAACAAATATCAAATGATAATAGTTATCTCTAATTTTGCACCTTAATTCCAAGGATGTCAATAAAAATTTAAAAAGATGTATAATTTAAAAAAATATGATAAAAATATATTTTAGAGATTTATCTTTCAATTCCTTTAGATTTCTTTAAGTTAATCCATTTTACCTACCTTGACTTTCTTTGACCTTTACGGTATTATAAAGTCAAAGATGGTTAGATAAATATTTTGAAAGAGGAGTGATTTATATGTTTGAAATGATTCCTTTCAGAAGAAATGGATTGTCAAGAAGAGGAGGAGAAGATTATTTCAATAACTTCTTCAATAGTTTCTTTAACAACGACTTTTTTAGTCCTGCTGTCTTTACAGGAAGCTCCTTCAAGGTAGATATGAAAGAAACTGAGGACAGCTATATAATTGAAGCTGATCTACCAGGAGTTCCAAAAGAAGCCATAAGTGTAGAGTACGAAAACAACTACCTAACCATATCTGCAAAACGTGAAGATACTATAGAAGACAAAAAGGACAACTACCTAAGAAAAGAACGTCACTATGGCCAATTTAAAAGAAGCTTCTATATAGACAATATAGATGAAGATCAAATTAAAGCAAGATTTAAAGATGGTGTCCTAGAAATTAATCTTCAAAAATTAAATAAGGGCTTTGAAAAGAGAAAGAGAATTGACATACAATAATTGGCCAATTGACAATTATCCTTGCTTCTCCTCAGCTAAGGTCTGAGGAGAAGCTATAATTTTAAATCTTTAAAACTATTTCTAATTAACATGCTTATCAATAAAGTTATAAGTTCTAGGTGCATATTCTAGTAAGGTTCTCTTGGATTCTTCGCTATCAAAATAAAAGGCAAAAGATTCTGCAAAAAACTCATACTGATAATGTATATATTCTATAGTAACCTTTCCCTCCAAAAGCCTTTCCAAGACCTTACTGGGCAAAGTCTGAACCTTATATATGCTTTTCCTAACCTCATATTCCTCCAACAACTCATTGTCAACAATAATTCTGCTTACAGCCACTGTTTTATATTCATTGTTCCTTAATTTTGCTTTCACAGTTTTAGGTAGGTCTACAGTGGCACTTTGCTTTACCTGCAAGCTTATTTCATCTATACTTTCTATTTGCTTAAGATAAATTATAAACCACCAATTTATCATGACAAGAAAAACTATCATTAGACCTATTATAGATATAATTATGGCTTTTCTCTTATGGAATCTTTTAAATTTTGTCCTAAATAAGGGCTGCAAACATATACCTCCTGAATAAATTAATAAAAGCTCATCATGTAATTTTATTCTGTAAAATTTCATTTATTCATTATTCTATTAGAGACTTATTTACCAAATATATTTCCCAGGAAATAATAAAATAAATTCTAGTGGAAAACCAAAAATAATTGCATATTCACTAAAAAAGTCTGTTGCATTATCTTTGCCATGCAACAGACCTTTTTTCAATTACTACTTTATTTCCATTAAATCATCAGATACCCATCCAATTGAGTTGTAGTTATTAACCATCCACTTTTTATTACTTTCATCATAGAACATATATAGGTTTAATGTTTCTTTTATTCCTTTATCCTCTTTACTATTCTCTGTGTCTTCTTCAGTATTTTCTTCCCTATCCTCTTCACTGTTTTCTTCAGTGTTTTCCTCTGTGCTTGTTTGTCCATTATTCTTAATATATTCCGCAGCTACCCTTACCTCAAATATATCCTTCTCTGTTTCTTCGTCAAAGGCTACAAGTAACTTCCCTAGATCCACAGATACCTTTTTAAATGTAGAGGTGTTAGAGTTTTCATAGAAGAATTCATTGCTAAAGGTATTCTTACAGTTTTCTGTAGCATTAACAAGCTTCTTTGCATCGTTAGAACTTTTAGCATCATAATAGGAATTAACAAATTCCTTTATAGTTGGAGCTGCACTTTTAATGAAGTCTGAATCCTTCATTATAAAGGCATCTACATATATTGAATAAACATCAGTATTAAACTCCTCTGTTTTTATCTTACCCCAAGAATAATCCTTTGAAAAAACTAAAACACCTACCTTGTCAAAGGAGAAGGGTCCAATTCTGTTATTAGATCTACTTATTTCTTCCTTCACTTCTTTTCCATCAAAGGAGACCTTTACTTTATCTATATATGACTCCACTACTATCTCATGAATATTAAATTTTACTTTATCCTCTAGCTTTCCCTTAGTCAATCGTATTTCTTTTTTTACTACTATTGGTTCATAGTCATTTTCATAAATATATTCCAAGATATACTTTCCAGGTAAAAATGGTCCGAACTTCTTAGCTTTATTTGAACTATCTAATTTTCCTATAGACTTTCCTTCTAGCTTAATTGCTATATCTTCATAGTTAGCAGCAAGCTCTAAGTATTGTGGTTCAACCTCCATCATATATCTATTAAATATTACTAGAGTTTTACCGTTCCTTTTCACATCAAAACTATCATAACTGCTACCATTTTCTAATCTCAAAAACAATTCTTTTTTATATTTCTCATCTTCATTTAAAAACTCAATTAATGAAGCAGCCTCTTTTTCATCTATTTCTATATCCTTTTTAGAACAGTATAAGTACTTAGCTAATTCCTTAGAATTTTTCTCTTCTATTGCCTTCTTTATATTTTTTACAACCTTCTTTTCACTAGTAAGGCTTAGACCAATTCCAAATCCTGCTGACCCTAATACTAGAAGTACAGCAAGTACCATTATGGCTACCTTTGCTACCTTTGACATAGGTTTCTTATCTTTCTTTGCCTTTGCCAGCAGATTATTTTGTACTTGTCCACTATATTGACTTACAGTATTATAAGTGTTAATTGCTGTAATTTGATTTTCAGCATTATTCCTGTCATTGTTTTGTCCACTTGTCTCAGCTGTGGTCTGAGAAGGCTCTGCTATTTTGTCATCTTCTAGGACTTGCCTAGTTTCTATTGAATTGTTATCGATTTCAACTAATTTTTTTCCGCATTTAGAACAGAACTTTTGCCTCTGCCGTAAAGCATTGCCACAATTAACACAGAATTTCATAAATAATTTTCATCCCCTTGTTTATAATGTTCTAGTAAATTATAACAACATCCATCATTTTTTTCAAATAAAATAGAATTAACTTGTAATTTGGAGACTTAATAATTATTATTCTCCAATAAACTTACTTATAAAGAAGGAGTTTTTTAAACTTTGAAGAATATATGTATACTTTTTTTATAAGGAGGCGTTATTTAATGAAATCATTAAAAGGAACAAAAACTGCAGAAAATCTGATGAAGGCTTTTGCTGGTGAATGTCAAGCTAGAACAAGATACACCTACTATGCATCAACAGCAAAAAAGGAAGGATACGTTCAAATTTCAAATATTTTTACAGAAACAGCTGAAAACGAAAAGGAACATGCTAAGAGATTCTATAAGTTCCTAAAGGAAGACTTAATGGGCGAAATGGTTGAGATTACTTCTTCCTTCCCAGTAGATCTAGGAGATACTAAGGCTAACTTACTAGCTGCAGCTAATGGAGAAAATGAAGAATGGGCAGACCTTTATCCAGAATTCGCAAAGGTTGCAGATGAAGAAGGATTCCCAGCAGTAGCTGTTGCTTTCAGAAAAATTGCAGAAGTTGAAAAACATCACGAAGAAAGATACAGAAAGCTTTTAGAAAACATTGAAACTAATAAGGTATTTAAAAAGGATTCTGTAGTTCAGTGGAAGTGTAATAACTGCGGTTACATATTCACAGGAGAAGAAGCTCCTGAAATGTGTCCAGCTTGCATACATCCAAAGTCCTACTTTGAAATTTTAGCAGACAATTTCTAAGAAAGCTTTTCTTAAGGCTATGCTACCATAACTATATAGCAACCACTTAAATAATATAAAAGAGGATGAGTATCAGGGGTAAAACCCTATGCTCATCCTCTTTGAATTTAAAGTTTCTCTAAGCTTTTGAAAAAGTTTTTCTTCAATTGTCCCCTCTTAATTAAACTATTCTATAAAAAGAATAAAGTCGGTGACAGGTATAATTTCCTCTTCCTCCATATCTATATAGGTGATTTTAACTGTATCTCCATCCCTAGCTAATACTAGATCTGCATTGACATTTTTATTTACCATAAAGATCTTGTCTGGTACTGAATCCAGCTTTAGGTAGAATACAGATTTTCCATCTTCTACAGATTGATTTATTCTTAAAAGCTTGCCTTCTGCCGTTAACTCTTCAAGTTCTAAGTTATTTTCAACCTTAACATCTGCTCCATTATTAACAGCTCCATCAGCTATGGCTTTTTTAAAGGCCTCCAACAGATCTAATTTATTATTTGCAACTATGGAATACTTACTCTTTGCCGTTACAAGGCCAAGCTTTACAAAAGAACCATCAGTTTTATTTATTACTGGCACTATCCAGGTATCTATACCATAGATATTGTAAAGTATAGGCTGAACTGTAGCCCAGTTTGCTTTTTCTGCCCCTAATAGCTTTTCTACAGAATTCATGGCTCCTTGTCCATTTAATAAACTTGGTGTCTTATAGTAGGTGGTTTCTCCTGTTCTGGTGTTCATTAGTGTATAGCCCGTCATGGTTGTTGAATCTGGAGAAGTATTAGTATGGTCTGTAAAGAAGTACATTTGTCCATCACTGCCTACTACAGGAACTACTTGATTTGATTCAATCCTCAATCCATAAAGTTCTACCTCTGAACCCCAGTAAGTAGGTACTTGTACTTCCTTTTTACCTATAATTGAATTTAAGAAACCATTTTTGTACTTTCCATAATAAGTATTGTACTCCTCAGCAATTTCAGTAGTATATATTTGGTCTACCCAGCTAGGAACCTTGTCCTTTTCATAATCCTCTATTTCACCAGTTTTTAAATTGTAGAGAATAACTCCTTCTGGCATCAATCCTTTTCTTCCATACTTATAGCTTCCGTAGGTACCTACATAGTATGGGGTTAAATCATCATCTAACTCTACATCTGCATTCATTAGGATGGCAGATTCCCTGTAGCCTCTTAATTTCCTATAAATATTATGACTAAATACAAGTGATTCCCCATATTCATGAGGTATTTCAATCAATTTAGCATCTTCTAACCTTTCTGCAGATACATAGGCAACACCTGGAAGCTCCTTATTTAAAAGGGCTCTAAAACTGCTTTCTATATCGATAGGGGCTACATAGTAGGCTCCTTGCTCCGTTTGTGTAAGACTCAGCTGACCTATTTCATATAGGCTTGGATTTGGCAAAGAACCAATAAGGGTCTGCATCTGATAATAAGCAGTTTCCGGTGGAATAATAATTATATTCTCTGTATTAATCCTAGGAGACTGTTCATTGCTTTCCTTTACTCCAGTCATACTATAAAGTTTTTCTGCTCCACCATAGATTTGAGGCATTGAAGAATAGAATACACTGCCGAAGAAGACCGCTGTAAAAGCTAGAGCAGCCCATTTCATCTTATAACCCTGACGTGTTGTAAGTTCGTCACCATTAACCTCAAAAGCAGCTATGACTGTAAAGATCAACTGGAAGATAGCTACCCATTTCAAATTGCTTAGTATAAAAGATAAACTCTTATCTACATTTACTAGATAAAAGGCTATAAATCCATAAACTAAACCAAAGACATATCTAGCCACTTGCTCTCCAAGGCTTGCTTTCTTAAACTTGAAATTAAGAAAGACTAAGGGAAATAAAAAATACCATAATATAGACATAAATGCACTCCTTCGTAAAAGTATAAGTTATTTATTAACTCTTTATATATTATATTATACACCTTTCTCTGTAGAATGCAATACTTTTTTTGTATTTATAATAAATTAAAGGAGCTTTTTCTCCATTTATCTGAGAAAAAGCTCCTTTTTTATCTCTTAATTATTCTTGATGATAATTATCCAAATTACCAAACTTACTGTATTGCCCTAACCAGGCCAGCTTTATAGTACCAACTGGGCCATTTCTTTGCTTAGCTATAATACATTCACCTATACCCTTATCTTCAGTATCCTTATGGTAGTATTCATCTCTGTAAAGAAACATTACTACGTCAGCGTCCTGCTCAATGGAACCTGATTCTCTAAGGTCAGAAAGCATAGGTCTGTGGTCTGCTCTTTGCTCCGGAGCACGAGATAGCTGGGAAAGGGCTATAACAGGGCACTGCATCTCCTTTGCTAAAGCCTTTATAGATCTAGAGATTTCAGAAACCTCCTGCTGTCTACTTTCACTGCCAGAACTACCGGACATAAGCTGAAGATAGTCGATCATAATTAAATCTATTCCGTGTTCCATCTTAATTCTTCTACACTTAGATCTCATCTCCATAACAGTAACACCAGCAGTATCATCTATATACATCTTGGCTGCCGATAAAGGTCCTGCAACCTTAGCTATATTCTCCCAATCCCTTTCATCCAAGTTACCAGTTCTAAGCTTAAGCATATCTACACCTGCCTGAGAACAAAGGAGCTTATATGCTAGCTGTTCCTTAGACATTTCTAGTGAGAATATAACTACGCTTTTTCCAGCCTTTAAAGCTGCATGTTCGCAAAGGTTAAGGGCAAAGGTTGTTTTACCCATAGATGGTCTTGCCGCCACCAGTATCATGTCCCCCTTTTGGAAACCGGAGGTCTTAGCATCTAGATCCCTAAAACCTGACTCTACTCCCGTAACCTGACCCTTATTATTATAAAGCCTTTCAATTTCTAAAAAACCTCTTTCTAATATGGCATTTATAGGTTCAAAGTCATTAGTAGATCTCTTTTCTGCAATATCAAATATTTTTTTCTCTGCTGAATCCAGCACCTTTTCTACATCATTTTGTCTAGCATAGCAATCCTCAATAACATTGGTAGAAGCTCTTATAAGTTTCCTAAGCATAGATTTTTCCTCTACAATCTTTATATAAGATTGTAAATGAGCAGTAGTTGGTACAGAATCACTTATTTGAGTTATGTAAGTAATTCCTCCTGCTGCATCAAGCTTTTCAGAGGCTCTTAAATGTTCAATAAGAGTTACCAAGTCTATAGGTACGTCCTTTTGAAATAACTCCAAAATAGCTGAAAAAATCACCTGATGAGAATCCCTATAGAAATCTTCACTTTTTAAGACTTCCACTGCCTGGGCAATGGAAGCCTTATCAATAATCATTGAACCTATAACAGACTGCTCTGCTTCTATATTGTGAGGAAGGCTTCTCAGTATGGGGGCTGCCTGATTATTACTCTGACCGGCATTATTTTGTTCTCTATTCTCCATACTTCATCTCTCCTACTTTAAAATACATATTTCATTAGTTCCTCAATGTCAGAAACCGCCTTGACTTCAATATCTTCAAGGCCTACTGGTATTTCCTTATAGTTATCTTCTGGGACTAAGACTAACTTGATCCCTTTTCTTCTAGCACCGAATACCTTTTCGAAGATTCCTCCTACAGGCTTAATTTTACCCCTAAGAGAAATTTCACCGGTAATAGCTACATCTTGCCTTATAGGCTTGTTTAGTAGGGAACTTATAATACAAATAGTTATGGCAGCACCAGCGGATGGACCGTCAATTCTACCACCACCTATTACATTAACGTGTATATCATAGTCTGCAATATCCTTATCAGTAATTTTCCTTATAACAGAAGCAGCATTAAATACTGAGTCCTTGGCCATAGTACCAGCAGTATCGTTAAATCTCATTTTGCCAGCACCTTTTTGTCTGGCTTCAAATACCGCTGCTTCAATCTCTAAGGTGGAACCTATATAGCCTACAACTCCTAAACCGTAAACCTGACCAACTTCCTTACTTGATAGATTGTTTAACTGCTCATAAGGAGTCAAACGGCTTATAGAGATAACCTCTTCCATATGCTTAAGACTTATTTTTACCTTTTCCTCTGAACTGTTTCCACTATTATTAAGAACATATCCATAAGCATCTGAAAGTATATTTACTGCCTTTCTGCCTTCAATAGTATATCTACTTATTAGCTCAGCTATACCATCCTCTAATTCTATATTTAACTTATTTGCAGCATTTAAAACAATCTTTTGAATATCTGTTGTTGAAAGTGGTTCAAAATATACTTCTGTACATCTGGATCTAAGAGCTGGGTTTATTTCTCTTGGCTCCCTAGTAGTAGCCCCTATCAATATAAAGTCTGCAGGAGCTCCCTTTTCAAAAAGATATTTTATATATTTTGGCGTATTCTCATCATCTGGATCATAGTATGAGGAGGAAAATTCTACTCTTTTATCTTCTAGAACTTTTAATAACTTGTTTTGAAGTATACTATCAAGCTCTCCTATTTCATCTATAAATAATACTCCACCGTGAGCTTCCGTAACTAAGCCTGGCTTTGGTTCTGGCACTCCTATATCTGCTAAATCTCTTTTGCTTCCTTGGTAGATAGGATCGTGGACTGAACCTAGCAGGGGATTAGTAATTTCTCTCGGATCCCATCTTAAGGTTGTACCATCCACCTCAATAAACTTTGCTGTCTTAGAAAAAGGAGTATGTGCCAGCTTTTTAGCCTCTTCCAATGCTAGTCTTGCTGCAGTGGTTTTACCAACTCCTGGAGGCCCATACAGAATAATGTGCTGGGGATAAGGAGAAGCTAGCTTGGAAATCAATGCTTTTATAGCTCTTTCTTGTCCAACAATTTCTTCAAAGCTTTCCGGTCTCAAAAGAGACTGTATATTTTTTGAAAGCTTTTTAGATTCTAATACTTCTAAACTAGCATACTTCTTTAGTGTCTTTGCATTTTCCGGACCTTTTTGTTTTCTTATTATACCTAATCTTATTTCATCAACGTACTTGTCCTGTCTATCTATTAAAGCCTGTTCTACTTGACTTTCTATTTCTCTTTGTACATATCTTCTTGCAACTGCTTCAGATAGCCACTTATTAATATCCTTTAAAATTATATGAATTTCTTCATCGCTAGGTACAGTTTCTGCCTTTCCCTTGCCGTCACTAACAATTTTATCTAAAGCATATATTCTTTTGTTTATATCTTCGCTTTTTATATACTTTTGAAGTTTATATTTAGTAACCCTAGCCTTTACAGCTCCTTGGTCCAATACATTGTTAGCTACTTCATATAATACTTTAACCTGTGATTCTAAAGACATTTTATCCGTTATATCTAATTGGGAATCATATATGTCAAACTGTGATTTCAATCTGTATCCTCCTCTTGTATAGTGCCTATTACCCAGAAATAACGACTTTCATTTTTGTTGAAACCTCAGCATAAAGCTTAAGCTCCACATCGTATACCCCAGTTTGCTTTATTGTATCAATTACAACCTTTTTCTTGTCTATTTTAACACCGTATTGTTTCTTGATATTATCTGCTACATCTTTGTTTGTAATAGCTCCAAAAAGTCGGCCATTCTCCCCACTTTTTGCTGTAATCTTTATTTCCTTACCCTTTAGTTTCTCAGCTAAGGCTTGAGCTGCTTCTAGCTCTTCCAGCTTCTTCTTTCTCTCATTTTCCTTTTTCTGATTAACTATGTGTAAATTTTCAGCTGTAGCCTCTTGAGCTAATTTTCTTGGAAAAAGAAAGTTTCTTGCATATCCGTCAGATGCGTTAACTACATCTCCTTTCTTCCCCAAATTCTTTACGTCTTGTAATAATATAACCTTCATTGTTTATCACCTTCCATTAAGTTTTTTTCGATGGCTTCTTTCAGCGCATCAATAGCATCTTCTATAGATATATTAGAGAGCTTTGTGCCTGCAATATTCATATGTCCACCGCCACCTAATGCTTCCATTATTACCTGAACATTAACTTCACCAAGAGATCTCCCACTGATATATATATCATTTTCTATTTTAACAAATACAAAGGAGGCTTGAATACCTGTAATATTTAGCAACTCATCCGCTGCTTGTGCAGCCAAGACAGTATCTTCTATATTAGGTGGACATATCGAAATGGCTATGTTATTCTCAACTCTAGCAGACTTTATAATTTCTGCCCTTTTTATATAGGTATCTAAATCATCTGAAAAGAGTTTTTTCACATCTACAGTATCAGCACCAAGCCTTCTTAAAAAGGAAGCGGCTTCAAAGGTTCTAACACCAGTTTTAAAGTAAAAGTTCTTTGTGTCTACACAAATTCCCGCTAGCAAAGCCTCTGCTTCTAATTGCTTTAACTTAGGCTTTTCAACTATATATTGAATTATCTCTGTAATAAGTTCAGAGGTAGATGAAGCATAAGGTTCCATATAGCTTAATATGGTGTTTTCAATATAGTCTGTAGATTTTCTATGATGGTCAATAATAACCACCTTCTTCATAGCCTTAACTAGCTCCATATTTAGCACATAGCCCTTATTATGGACATCTACTAATATCATTAAGCTGTTTACATCCAGCTTAGACATACAGGCTTCAGAACTAATAAAGACCCCTTCATAGTCCGGTTCCTTTTTAAATTTATCTAATAGTATTTTTACCCCTGTATAAGGAGGATCCATCACTATATAACATTCTTGTTTGAAATTTCTTATTATACTATTTAGACCTACAGCTGCACCTAGGCAGTCCACATCAGGATTTTTATGTCCCATTATAAAAACATTAGTGCTTTCATTTATTAGATCCCTTAAGGCATGGGCTATAACTCTGGCCCTAACCCTTGTTCTTTTCTCAACCTCTTTAGTCTTACCTCCGAAGAAGGATAACTTTTCTCCATTCTTTACAACTACCTGGTCGCCACCCCTGCCTAAGGCTAATTCCTTTGCAGAGTTAGCATAGTTATGATTTTCAAAAGGTGTCTTTCCACCTCTTCCTACTCCTACACTTAAGGTTACTGATAACTTATTACCTAGATTAATTTCTCGAATTGCATCTAGTATATCAAATTTCTTTTTAATTTCCTCATTTAAATATCTTTCCTGTACCGAAAGAACGTACTTGCTGGAAGAATACTTTCTAATAAGGGCATTTATGCTTTGCCCATAATTATATATACTTTTTTCTATTTCAGCTACCAGCATAGGCCTTTGTGCTTCCTCTACAGTTTTTAAGATTTGATCTAAATTATCTACTTCTATGAGCATAACACTCTCTCTATTGTCATAAATCTCTTTAGCTTCAGTTATATCATAAAAATAAAAAAGAATTATATCCTCCTTACCATTTCTGCCCTCTTCCACGTGGACAACACTGGTATAAACATTATAGTATTTATCCTTTATCTTGATATACTTAAAGTAGTTTTCTTTAGCTTTAGGAATATTTTTTACATCTACTCCTTTGATTAAATTATTAATTGATTTTCCTAAGATTTCTTCTTGTTTAAGCACATCAGTCATATTTTGATTGTACCAAACAATATTTCCCTTACTTCCAGTTATAATCAAGGGAAAGGGCAAACTCACCAAGGTGTTTCTTGTAGCAGTGTCTAATTTCAAGGAGAAGTCTTCTATAAACCTCTTCCATTCGTCCTTCTTTACCTTGAAACTTTTTACATTATAAATGATAAGCATGGTGAAAATTATGAAGGCTATTACTCCTTCTAAAGTATGCTTATGGTAAAATAGCAAAGTTGTTAAGAGTGCTATAATTATCATATACACCCTATTGCTGGGGGAAAAATAATTATACCTGTTATTATCCATAAATATCCGCCTTCCACATATCAGTACAACTTTATCCTTTATATCTTTTATCTTTAAATAGCCTATGAGGGTCTAATTTTCTAAAGTCAAAAATTAAATCAGAAAATCCTGTATAAACAATAAAGATACTTAAGGGCGTAAATAAAATCACCACAATAATTATTGCTGCTGCAACAGTGTTTATTTTAAACTTATTTTTTAAATAATAATATATCACGGCAGATCCTACTACAGTCAGAGTTATTATTAATATAATTACTGCTATATTGTAAATATAGGTTCCTATGATTATATTTCTACTGTGTAGTATAGCTCCTATAGACACAGTTATTATAAGTAGAGCTCCTATTCTATTATCTATATAGACTTTATCATATTCTCCTATTTCAATAACATCCATATTTAATCTCTTTATTATTAGCCTTGTTAGGAAATAGTAAATAAAGCTCTGCATAAGGCTCATCATTATAAGGCCTATTATTGCTAAAGATAAAACAGATTGTATAGTGATATTATCAATCCACTCTCTAATCATGTCTATTTCATTAGTTACAGATTCATTGCCTAATAAACTAATGTAAGCCTCAAAGCTTTCCTTGAGATTTGTTTTTATAAGGTCAGCTATACTGCTTAAACCGTCTTTATAAAGAAGGAGTAATGAAACTATAGCCAGGATTACATAGCCTACTATTCCAACAAATGATATTAAAATTAAACTTTTTGAAACTTTTACTTTCTTCTTAAAGCAATATCCCAATATTAATCCTATAATAGCAAATAGGGCAAAAAAACTTAAGCTAGTTTCTAGGCCTAAAGTGATTCCCACTATCAATGCACTTACAATTGAGGCAATAAGGGACAATTTAAAATCGTGTCTTATGTACAATACAGCAATAGGTATAGGCAATACAAAAGAGCCTATCGCTCCTAATACCGGTACAAATAAAACAAAAATGGATATTACTACTGTAATAGCTACTAATAAGCCTGCCTCCACTAAGGATCTTGTTCTTTCTCCAGAATACATTCTATCCTCCACACTAATCTTTTAGCCTATATTTAAGAAATACCTCTTCTATCTTCTAGATGACTTTTAAGCCTGCTTAGGCTTTTCCCTTGTTTTTCTATCACATCTTCTTCTATTATACCCACTTTTAATTTTTTTTGTATATTTTCATCAATGGAAGTATAAGAATACCCTAATCTTTCTGCTAAAACATATAAAATAATTATTGCCCCGGAAATACAATCTTGTATAGCTTCTTGAGCTACATTGCTCCCCTTTGTTAGCAATCTATAAAACTCTGCTATAACCCCTAGTAATTGTGCTTTTAAATCCTCAATTATTTTTATATCGGACATTATGTTAAAATGTTCTCTCTTCAAAGCCTTACCCCCTTAAACCTATACCTCTATTTTAAGGATTTTTTATATATTATGCAACCAATGGCTGTAAATTTAAATAGAATAAAAGCTGCTGAATAGTAGTCAGCAGCTCTTTTCACATATTTTACTCAGTTGTAAATGGCAATAAAGCTATGTTTCTTGCTCTCTTTATAGCATCAGTTAATTGTCTCTGATGTTTTGCGCAGTTTCCAGAAATTCTTCTTGGAAGAATCTTTCCTCTTTCAGTAACATACTTTCTTAGTTTATTTATATCTTTATAGTCGATACCTTCAGCCTTATCTACGCAGAAAGCACATACTTTTTTCTTGCCTCTTCTCATTCTAGATCCGCCTCTTTTTACAGCAGCGTCTCTTCTTTCATTGCTCATGCTTTTCCCTCCTTACTTTTAGAATGGGATATCTCCATCATCTACTGGAGTCATATCCATGTCAATTGAGTCGGAACCAAAACCTCCGCCTCCACCGAATTCAGAATTATTATTGTTAGTTCTGTTATTTCCTCCGTTATTGTTGCCCCATTCAAGGAACTGAACTTCGTCAGCAATAACTTCAGTAACATAACGTCGAGTGCCATCCTTAGCTTCATAGCTTCTAGTCTGAATTCGACCGCTAACTCCCATAAGTCGTCCCTTACTCATATAGTTTGCAGTTGATTCAGCCTGTTTTTCCCATATTACTACAGGAATGAAATCAGTCTCACGCTGTCCATCCTTATTGGCGAATCTTCTATCTACAGCTAAAGTTACGGTGGCTACGGCTTTTCCAGTACCTGGAGCAAATCTTAACTCCGGATCTCTTGTTAGTCTACCGATTAAAACAACTTTATTCATTTATGGCACCACCTTATTTTTCTTCCTTAACAATTATGTGTCTGATAACACCATCAGTAATTCTGAAAACTCTGTCTAATTCCTTTGGTAATTCAGGATCAGCACTGAAATTTACTAATGTGTAGAAGCCTTCAGTGATTTTGTTTATTTCGTAAGCAAGCTTTCTCTTACCCCAGAAATCAACGTTATCAACTGTACCTCCACCATTTTCTATTACACCCTTGAACTTGTCGATATTCGCTTTCACGGTATCCTCGTCCATTGATGGGTGTAATATGAATATAGTTTCATACTTTCTCATCAATTCCACCTCCTCCCCTTGGACTAACGGCCGTAACTTTAAAAAGCCACAGCAGGGACTACAAGAAATCATTATATCACTATAAGTCTTAATTTTCAAGACCTTTATTCTTCTTCAGCATTACTTTTAATAATCTTTTTTACATCCTTATTAAATTGGCTTCTTGGCATCATTATAATTCTACCACAACCGCAACACTTAACCTTTATATCCGCCCCTAAACGTATTACTTCCCAATCCTTGCTGCCACAAGGATGTTTTTTCTTTAATTCAACTATATCACCTAAATTAAAGACTTTCTCCATCTTAAGACTCCTTTCCTGTATTATAGTTAATAACCCTTGCTACTGGATAAGCGATCTCTATGCCTGCTTGGTCTAAAACCTTTTTAACCAAGGCTCTTAATTGGTTTTCACAAGACCACTGCTTCATAGTTTTTGCCCTACCTACTAGTTTAATAGTAAGTCCGTTATCTTTTAATGCACTTACTCCTGACACATCAGGACCACTAACTACGTCATCATTTACTTTTTTAAACTCATTACAAGCTTCCCTTAAGACATCCATAGCCCTATAAGCATCTTCCTCATAGGCTATATCCACTTCAACTACAAATCTCATATCTCCTCTTGAACGATTTGTAACATTAGTGATGGATCCATTGGGAATTATATGTAAGTCTCCGCTGAAATCCCTAATCCTAGTTATTCTTAGCTCTATGCTCTCAACTACTCCACTCTTACCTTCAATTGTTATATAATCTCCTACAGAATACTGGTCTTCAAATAGTATAAAGAATCCATTAATAACGTCTTTGATGAGATTTTGAGCCCCTAAACCTAGGGCCACACCCCCTATACCAGCGAAGGTTAGAGTTATATTCTTAAAGAAGATACACAAAATAGTAGTTACTCCCAAAAAGTAAACAGCATATTTTAAAACACTTTTCAGTATAGCAGCAACTGTATTGGCCTTTTTGGGTTCCAGGACAAATCTTGATTTTCTTTGCTTATCTACTGCTTTTTCTATTAGCTTATTACCAATTTTTATAGCAAGATACATAGAAACAACTACAATAAACACTTGCAATATATTGCTAATAAATTTATTGATTTGTTCACTACTTGTAAAAAAATCCTTAAAACCTACTTTTGCCAAGGTCTTTAAGGATAATCTTAAAAAAAAATCCAAAGCCCCACCTCCCTTATAAAACTTTTAGGTAATTATCGTCTACTTTTTTATAATAAGCCTTATAACTTATTTCTCCCTTAGATAGTAGCTCTTTAACTTTTTCCCCTTCTCCTGCTTCTACTCTAACACTAATACCACAGCTCTTAGTTATAAAAGTTGGAGTAGGCATAATAGTAAGAGTAACTCCCTTTTTCTTTAAATCAGCTTCAGCCTTTATAGCAGTACTTGTATTTTCAAAGGTTACTAAGTAAAATTGTGTCAACGGTTTCTACCTCCCCCTCTTATAGTTATCCTAGTACAAATATAATTAACTTTAAATTCTTTAGCTATATTTTATAGTATAACTCATTTTTTATTTGCTGTGAATAAGTATAAGGCCTTGGATTAGCTATATTTATTTTTTACAATCTGTATAAATCTTTATCATAGACAGAAAAAACTATTAGCTTTATAATTATATATAGAGATATATTTTCTTTAGTTTACATAATATCAGGAGGTTTATATGGAAAAAACATTTGAAAAGTTGGATAAAGTTTTCTTATTTTTCATTATTTACACCATAGTCTTTCTCACTTTTTTTAAAACTTTAGCCTACACACTACCTTTTGTGCTAGCTTTTTTATTCGCATTTTTTCTTAGACGGCCAACAAGATTTTTAATGCGAAAATTTAAACTTAGCAGTGCTATTTCTTCCCTTATAACTTCAGTGGTTTTTTATACTGTACTATTTCTAGCACTAACACTATTAGTTACATCAATAATTTCAGAAGTTTCAGCTTTTGCAGAGAGACTTTCAAAATACATTAGTTCTCAGAACTTTTCCTTTGAAGAGACCTTAGAAGAACTGCAAAAGTATTATAGTAACTTACACCCAAGTATAACAGATGCTATAGAAAAGAATTTATCAAACATAACTACTAAATTAGGTGCCATTGTTACAGCCTTGCTAAATTGGGTTATCGGTTTTATAACCTCTCTCGTTACTTCCATACCATACTTAGCTATGTTATTTATTTTTACCCTAACTTCTACTTACTTTTTTACAAAGGATATTTCAAGCTCACATAACAGTCAAATACTTAGCAACCACTTTACTAAAAACTCAACAAGGATCCTGTATATATTTAACGAGAGTAAAAAAATGATTTTTAACTATCTAAAATCCTATTTAATAGTTATTGGGATAACCTTCTTTGCTACCCTAGTTGGATTTGTAATATTCGGTGTTGACTATGCCTTTATTCTTAGCCTGCTTAGTGCCTTATTAGACCTACTTCCTATAGTTGGCATGGCAATGGTCTATCTACCTTTAATCTTTGTATATGCCTTTATTCAAGGTGATATTTTTACCGCTGTGGGCTTAGGTGTATTATACCTAATTGTACTTATAGTTAGACAAGTAATAGAACCAAAGATCGTGTCCTCAACTTTAGACATACACCCAGTAGCTGTACTAGCTTCCTTCTTCATAGGATTAAAGGTAGCAGGTTTTGCTGGTATGATTTATTGCTTATTCCTAGTAGTCTTTTACAATATATTCAAAAAGGTTGACGTAATATAGAATAAAAATCCTCCCATTTGGATACAATTCAAATGAGGAGGTATTTTTATGGCAAAAAATAAAGCAGTTATAGACTCTACAGAACCCAAATCCCCTTTTCAGTTAAGGGACATATTATGTGAACATATCAAAACTGAAACTAGATTAGGGAAGGATATAATCTTCCTTTGTATAGGGACAGACAGATCTACCGGAGACAGCCTTGGCCCCTTAGTCGGTGAAAAATTAAAATTTCTATCTAGAGAAAATGTTTCAGTTTATGGAAATCTACAATACCCAGTCCATGCACGGAACCTTATTGAGACAATAGAAAAAATACACTCTACCCACAACAACCCTTATATAATCGCAATCGATGCTTCTCTTGGATCCTTACATAACGTAGGTAAAATATTTGTAGAGGATAAGCCCTTAACCCCAGGAGCAGCTATGAATAAGGATCTACCCAAAATAGGTGACCTAAGTGTTACTGGGATTGTTAACATAAGTGGCTCTTTAGAATTTATGGTATTACAGAACACAAGATTATATACAGTTATGCTATTAGCTGATGTTATCTCAAGAGGTATCTACCATTCCATCTTAAAAACCATTGGCGGTAAGAAAATATCCTCCGACCAATTGTCTTTATAAATAAAAAAATTATAGTATTGAATACTATAATTTTTTATAATATATTGCTATAAGATCTGTTATTTAATATATAATCTATATCTTCTACACTTTTACTACCACAATCTATTATGAGAGCACCTTCTCTTTTTAGATTCACTTCTTGATTAATTGATGCTAAATCACAAACCTTCAAGTTGCATATTATAGCATCACAAGGTGTACTATTGTCATCTACTATATTATAGCCCTTATTAGCTAAAGCTTGTTTCATTTCTTTTAACTCTTTTTCAATATATATATTCATATTATTCTTGCCTGCAAACTACTTTGCTTTAGCATTTTCCTCCTCTCCTTGTTTTCTAATGTGCAACTTCTTTGCTCATAATATGTCCTCTAAACATATATTTTATACATATAAAATATAGTAAGCTTTTTATAAATACCCTATAGAACCTTAGACTAGGAATAATTTTGTGTTAGCCAAGTATTTTCAGTCTTTTACTCCCTAGCTTTACTGGTTTTTGAGAAACTTATTGATTAATATATACAAATGTTTCACGTGAAACACTTATTATAGACAAGGAGGCTGGCAGTGTTTTCTAAATAAAAAAACGATATACAAACAAATATATCGTTTTTTAAAGCTATATTGTTATTTACTCATTGCCTCTTGCAACGCTCTCTCTTCTTCTTCAGATAAATCGTATCTAGAAATACCCTTATCTATTGGCTTTGCATAAGTTGTACTATCATTTCTACCATAAATCCCTGTTATAATTACACCGTTATTATTGGCATCTAGCATAGCTACAGAGAAACTCAAGTCACTTCCTACATCATCAAAAGCTTTATATCGCAGTATAGATACCTTTTGTGTACATGTTCTCAGCTTTTTATCATATTCCACAAACATTTTTCTTATTTCTTCACTAGTTGCCACGGCAGAATCTACTTTATCCATGTAACTATGAATTACTTCCTCTAAATTCTTAGCATTAGCCCCTCTTGTTAATCTTCTATATCGTCTCTCCAAGCTACCTAATGACTTAAATATAACGAATAGTGATATTATAAGTATTACATTTATAACGATTAATGCACTAATAATATAGAATGCATAATCATTTATTATCGTATTTAGAGTTTCCACACTTATCATCCTTTCATGTTTCACGTGAAACAAAACTAAATTTCAATATTCAATAACTCTAAAATTCTATTTAAATCTTCTGCTGAATAGTATTCAATTTCTATTTTACCTTTGTTCTTCTTATTTGTTGATAACTGTACTTTTGTTCCTAGGTAGCTTTCTAATTTTTCCTTTATATCATTAATATAAGGGTTTTGCTGTACTTCCTTCTTCTGCTTTGTCTTTTTTTTATCATTTTGCCTTCTAATTAAAGCCTCAACCTGCCTTACACTTAAGCCTTCATCTATGATTTTCTGAGCCATTTCATTTTGCAAATCAAAATCTGCTATTCCTAGTATGGCTCTACCATGGCCTTCAGTAATAACACCTTCAATTAGGTAATCTTGTACTCTTTTATCTAAATTTAATAGCCTCATAGAATTAGTAATGGCGGTTCTTGATTTACCTAGCTTAACTGCTAGATCTTCTTGAGTGATATTAAACTCTTCAATTAACTTTTTATAGGCAATAGCTTCTTCAATTGGGTTCAAATCTTCCCTTTGTATATTCTCTATTAAAGATACTTCTAATAATTGCTTGTTGGAAAGTTCCATTACTATGGCAGGTATTTCCCTCATCCCAATTGATTTAGCAGCTCTCCATCGCCTTTCACCAGCTACAATAGTGTAAAAGTCTCCATTTTTCATCAGTACTATAGGTTGAATAATACCGTGTTCCTTTATGGATTGAGCTAGATTAGCAATCTTCTCATTATCAAAGTACTTTCTAGGCTGTTCCTCATTAGCTTTTATTAAATTAATATCTATGGTATTGACAGATTCTTTAGTTTCCTCGATTTTATCAGGAATTAAGGCTCCTAAACCCTTTCCTAAGCCACCATGCTTTCTAGCTACCACCTAAATCACTCCTTCTGCCTTTTTATAAACTCTTTGGTTAAATTCTCATAAGCTTCTGCCCCTTTACACTTGCCATCATAAAGCATAATAGGCAGACCAAAGCTTGGTGCTTCAGCTAGACGAATATTTCTTGGAATAGTTGTATCATATACTTTATCTTTAAAGTATTTCTTAACTTCTTCAACTACATCGTTGCTTAAATTAGTTCTGCTATCATACATGCTCATAATTACACCTTCAATTTCAAGGCCCTTGTTTAGAGATTTCTTAACTAACTGAATAGTATTAACTAGTTGACTTACCCCTTCTAGGGCATAAAACTCACATTGAATAGGTATGAGAACACTATCTGATGCTGCCAGAGCATTTATAGTTAAAAATCCTAATGAAGGAGGGCAATCGATAAATGCAAAATCAAATTGATCTGCAATAAGGTCTAGATTTTCCTTTAAGATAGTTTCACGATTTGGCCTATCTATTAGTTCTACCTCTGCTCCTGCTAACTCTACTGTAGATGGAATTAGGTATAAGTTTTTAATTAAGTCGCATTCCTTAATTGTCTTTTCTATTGAAACAGATTGTGTTGTAATAACATCATAAATTGATTCATTAATCTTGCTCTTGTCAAAGCCTAGACCGCTAGTTGTGTTACCCTGAGGATCAATATCAACGGTTAAAACCTTATAACCTTCCATGGCTAAGTAAGCACATAAATTAATACTTGTAGTTGTTTTACCAACTCCACCCTTTTGGTTAAATATACTTATAACTTTCATATTAGTACGCCCATCAGAATAAAAAAGCACATTCCTGAGCTGCACCTCCTTTCCTTACACTAATATTATATATTCTATTTACTATTTTTAAAAGAGACTAACTATATTTTGTATGACTTTTCTTATAAAAAGTCCTATTTGTCTCCTATATAGTCTTTTATTCTAAAAAAACAGCCAACTTTTGTTGACTGTTTCACGTGAAACAAATTATTTATTTTTTAGGAATCTTTATAGTAACCTCAATAAATTCATCATGGTTTTTTGATTTATATTCAGCATTAACTCCAAACTTATCAAAAACCTCTTTTATTGTATTGATATATAATTTAGGCGAGAAAATGCCTTTTATTTTCTTTTTTCCATCTGATACTTCATTATCAGATTTCTTAATTAATTCCTTTTCTATAAACCTTTCAGTTTCCTTAACATTAAGCTTTTTTTCTATTACAAAATTTAAAACCTTAATTTGATCAGCTGAATCTGAAAGCTTTAATAGAGCTCTAGCATGCCTTTCTGTTAGCTTATTATCTAATAGTATTTTTCTAACTTCTTCACAGAGTTTTAATAATCTAAGCTTGTTGGCAATTGTGGACTGTTTTTTACCTATAGTCTCAGCTAATTGTTCTTGTGTGTAAGAATGGTCCTTTATTAAATTATAATATGCCTCTGCCTCTTCTATATAATTTAAGTCTTCCCTTTGTAAGTTTTCTAGAAGAGCAATTGCTGCAGATTCCTTATCTGTAATATCTACAATAATTGCAGGGACTTTGTTTAGTCCAGCTTTTTTTGCTGCCCTTAGCCTTCTTTCTCCGGCTACCAGCTCAAAGGATTCATTGCCCATTTTTCTAACAGATAGGGGCTGAATTATTCCATAAGCCTTAATAGATTGTGCTAATTCTTCGATGGTTTCATCGTTAAATATTTTTCTTGGTTGATAAATATTCGGTAATATTTGTTCTGGAGTAATAAAGATAATTTCTTTTTGCATAATAACCCATCCCTTTTGTTATTATTATCAAAACTTCTACATATGTGTTAATAGTAATATATTTACTATTGTGTTAGTTTCTACATATACCTTAATAAATCCTCTTTTACCTTTAAAAAATCGTTAGACAGTATTATTAAGATTATTGCATTTTTTTACATTATACTATAGGCTTCTTACTTATGACCCCTGCTTTTCTCGGATATGCCTTTGCAGTGTTTTTAACTTTTTTTACTATAACTATATTGTGTTTAAGATCCGTATCTTCGATATCTACAGGCAGTATTTCTGCAATTTCTCCTCCCAATGTGGAAATTGCCTTTTTGGCAGTTAAGATTTCTTCTTCTACAGCTGGTCCCTTAAGAGCTATAAAGTATCCCCCAACTTTAGCATAAGGCAAGCAATATTCACTAAGAACAGCCATGTTTGCTACAGCTCTTGATACTACACAGTCATACTTTTCCCTATGTTCATTTTTTCTAGCTAAGTCTTCAGCCCTTGAGTGTACTGCAGTAATGTCCTGTAGGCCAAGCTTTCCTATTACTTCATTTAAAAAGATTATCCTTTTGTTTAAAGAATCTAATAATGTAATCCTTTTACTTCCATCGGCTATTTTTATTGGAATACCAGGAAAACCTGCTCCGGTACCTATATCTATTATGGTTTTAAAGTTATGAAACTCTTTAAACTTATAGCACTGTACACTATCTATAAAATGCTTTTTGATAATTTCTTCATCCTCAGTTATAGCTGTAAGGTTTATTTTTTGATTCCATTCCTGTATTAAGGCCATATAAGTCATAAACTTTTCATAAGTTTCCTCTGTAAAGTTTAAGTCTTCTTTCATAAATGCCTTTTTCATTATATCATAATATTCGAGTTTATTATCCATAAATTTTACTTCACCTTTCTCTGAAGTTGTTCTAAATAAATTAACAAGACAGATAGATCTGCAGGAGAAACACCTGAAATTCTAGATGCCTGACCAATATTCATAGGCCTGATTTTGCTCAGCTTTTGTTTTGCTTCAATTCTTAGACCCTTTACTTCTTCGTAGTCTAAATCTTCAGGTATTAATTTATTTTCAAATTTTCTAAATTGATTTACTTGCTCTAACTGTTTATCTATGTATCCTTCATACTTGGCTATAATATTAACCTGTTCAACAACATTTTCTTCAAGTTCCGGTCTTTCAGGATCTAAAACTGCCACATTAAAATAATTTAATTCAGGCCTTTTAATTAATTCATAAAGGGATATTGGTTTTTTAAGTTCTGTAGACTCCAAGCTAGCTAAAAATTCATTTACTTCCCTCTTGTTTGTTATTTGTATACTTTTAATTCTTTCAATTTCTTTTTCTATAGCATTTTTTCTTTTTAAGAATCTATTATATCTTTCCTCTGTTACTAGTCCTACCTTGTAACCTATTTCCGTTAATCTTAAATCTGCATTATCTTGTCTTAGCAATAGTCTATATTCAGATCTAGATGTCATCATTCTATAAGGTTCGTTAGCTCCCTTAGTAACTAAATCGTCTATGAGAACACCAATATATGCATCAGACCTTTTAAGTATTATTGGCTCTTCACCCTTAATTCTTTGCACAGTATTTATTCCTGCAATTAATCCTTGACAGGCAGCTTCTTCGTAGCCTGAAGTACCATTAATCTGACCAGCTCCGAATAAGCCATTTATATTTTTAAATTCAAGTGAAAGCTTAAGCTGAGTTGGATCTATGCAATCATATTCTATAGCATAGGCTGTTCTCATAACCTCTACATTTTCTAATCCCGGTATGGTTTTTAACATCTTTATTTGAATTTCTTCCGGTAGTGAACTGGACATACCTTGAACATAAAGCTCATCGGTATTCTCACCTTCTGGCTCAACAAATATTTGATGCTGAGTCTTATCTGGAAATCTCATAATCTTATCTTCAATAGAAGGACAATATCTTGGACCAACACCTTTAATGGTTCCATTATACATTGGGGATCTATGAATATTATCTCTTATTATTTGATGGGTTTCCTCTGTGGTATAAGTCAAATAACAGGATATTTGCTCCCTGTCTATATTCTCACTAAGGAAGGAAAAAGGTACTATTTTATCATCACCTTTTTGCTCTATCATTTTTGAAAAATCCACAGATCTTCTGTTAACTCTTGCTGGGGTACCAGTTTTAAAACGTCTTATACTTATGCCTAGATCTATAAGAGATTTTGATAATTCATTAGCTGGAAGTAATCCATTAGGTCCACTGCTACGACTGGACTCTCCTACTATAACAGTAGATTTTAAGTAGACTCCAGTAGCCAGTATAACAGCCTTGGCTTTAAAATATGCTCCATTTTCAGTCAATACACCTTGTACTTCTCCATCTTTAACATCTATAGAAACAACCTCAAGCTGCCTCATATATAGTCTTTCCTGTTTTTCCAATACCTTTTTCATGCTTTCATGATACTTTCTTTTATCTGCTTGAACACGAAGAGAATGTACCGCTGGCCCCTTCGATGTATTAAGCATTCTTGATTGCAAAAAGGTCCTGTCAATATTTAGGCCCATTTCTCCCCCTAAGGCATCCAATTCCCTAACAAGATGACCTTTTGCCGTTCCACCTATATTAGGATTACAATCCATCATAGCTATAGTATCTAAATTTAATGTACACATTAAGGTCTCATATCCCAATCTTGCGCAGGCTAAAGCGGCCTCGCAACCAGCGTGACCTCCACCTACTACTATTACATGGTATTCTCCACCGAAATACTTCATTTATTCCCCTACTTTCCAATACAGAATTCTGAAAATATCTTGTTCAACAAATCTTCTTCTATAGTATCTCCAGTAATCTCACCAAGACTAGACCAAGCATCTCTAGCATCTATACTTGCTAGGTCTATAGAAAAGCCAGCTTCTAAGGTCTTTAAGGCTTCTTCACATTTTTCCTTAGCTCTTATCAAGGCTTCCTTATGTCTACTGTTTGTTATCATTATATCATTGGCAGTTATTTCCCCTTTAAAGAACATTCTCTTTATGGCATCTTTTAACTTATCAATTCCCATACCTTTTAAAGCAGAAACCTCTATTATAAAGTCCTTATTTAATTGATCTATTTCATTTATATTTAACTTTTTATCCAAGTCTGTTTTATTAAGTAATAATAAGTACCGTCTATCCTTCATATATTGGATAATTTCTTTATCTTCACTATCTAACTCTCTGCTAGCATCAAGCATTAAGATTATAAGGTCAGCTTCATTTATCTTTTTCTTGGACTTTTCCACTCCTATTTTTTCAACAAGATCTTCTGTTTCTCTTATACCTGCAGTATCAACTACCTTTAGTGGTATTCCATCTATATTTATATACTCTTCTATAATATCTCTAGTAGTTCCAGGAACATCTGTAACAATGGCCCTGTTTTCCATAAGAAGAGCATTAAGCAGGGAGGATTTCCCTACATTTGGCTTTCCAATAATAACAAGATCTATACCTTCTCTTAATATCTTTCCCTCATTGGCTGAGGCTGCTAACTTATCTATGTGATCTATCAAGTTTTTTAAATCTATCTTTACCTGTTGAGATGTAACTTCTTCTAAATCTTCTTCTGGAAAATCTACTGTAGCTTCTATATGGGCAATAATATTAAGTAAATTTTCCCTCATAGCAGTTATTTCCCGGGAAATACGACCTTCAGATTGAGCTAATGCTGACTTCATGGAAAGTTCAGTTTTAGCCCTTATTATATCTATAACCCCTTCAGCCTGACTTAAATCTATTCTTCCATTTAAAAATGCTCTTTTTGTAAACTCTCCAGGTTCAGCTATTCTAGCTCCAGCTCGAACAACTTCCTCTAGTACTCGATTTGTTGCCACTATACCACCATGACAATTTATTTCCACAGTATCTTCTGCAGTATAGCTTCTAGGTCCTTTCATATAGCTTACTATAACTTCATCGATAACTTCATTATTTTCCTTTGAAACTATGTGGCCATATCTCATACTGTAACTTTTTATATCTAATAGGCTTCTATCATTTTTACCTCTAAATATTGAGTTAACTATGGCTAAAGCCTTATCCCCTGACACTCTAATTATAGAAATACCACTTTCACCAATACCTGTGGCTACAGCAGCAATAGTATCAAACTCTTTCATTGCTATCACCTCGATTTTACTTTATTGTGCGTCTATTCAGCGAAAATTAAACCCCAATATAACTTAAAAAGAAAGCCTCCTTAGGCTTTCTTTAAATTAATTACTACTCTTCTATAAGGTTCATCACCTTCGCTAAAGGTTTCAACATATTGATCATTTTGAAGGGCTGAATGTATGATCCTTCTTTCATATGGATTCATAGGTTCAAGCCTAAAACTTCTACCACTCTTTCTTACCTTATAAGCTGTTTTATTTGCAAGTCTTCTTAAAGTTTCTTCTCTTTTAGCCCTATAATTTTCTGTATCCAGTAAAACTCTCTTATACTCAGCATCTTGCTCTTTATTAACAACTAGGCTAACAAGGTATTGAAGGGAGTCTAAAGTTTCTCCTCTGTAACCAATTATTATCCCCATGTCCGGTCCTACAAGATTAATCTTTAATACATTATCTTCTTCCCTGATCTTAATCTCAGCCTTTACTCCCATGGCGTTTAATACATCCCTTAAAAAAGTTTTTGCGTCATAAGTATAGTCCTTTTTTACCTTAACTTTTATTCTGGCTGGTTTTGCACCAATAAGTTTAAAAAGTCCCTTACTACCTTCATCTAATACTTCTACTTCAACCCTGTCTTCCGTTACCTGTAGTTCTGATAAAGCTGCTTTTAAAGCATCTTCCACAGTTTTACCGGTCATTTCAATGATTTTCATACCCTACGCACCCACCTTTTTTATATTAAAAGGTATTTTATTTCTTACCTTTCTTTTTACTACTTCCTTTACCCTTAGTCATTGAGCTCTTACTGCTTACTTCCTTCACTATATCCTTACTATTCTTTACACTATCTTCTTTCTTGTGTCCTGTAAAGCCCATCTTCTTCATAAATAAGTTTTGTAAAAGTCCGAATACACTGTTTGAAACCCAATAAACCCCTAAGCCTGATGCTACATTATATGTCATAAAAGCAGAAAGACCAGTCATAAAACCAGTCATAAATAAGTTAGTTGTCCCCATAGTTTTTGCCTGAGGGTTATCCCCTTTGGGCATTAGAATAGTCATTGAAAAATATGAGGATATTGCTGATAATGCTGCTAGTGCAAAATTCCCGCTCTTGCTTAAATCATCTATTAAAGGTGTAAAGCTTAAACCTTGTAGTTCTGGTCCTAACTCTCTAATCAAGGCGTACATTGCAACAAATATTGGCATCTGAATTAATAAGGGTAAACATCCACCTAAAGGATTTACTCCTGATTCTTGATAAAGCTTTGTTAATTCCGCTTGTTGCTTTTGAGGGTCACTTTTATATTTAGTTTGTATTTCCTGCAACAATGGCTGAATTTCCTGCATCTTTGCTTGAGACTTAGATTGCCTAATATTTATAGGAAGTAATATTACCTTAATTAATAAGGTAAAAAGTATGATTGACAAACCATATGTATATCCCGCCGATAATCCAAAGATTTCAACGAAACCTTTTATATATTGAAATATTGTAGTTAAAATATTAGCTATCACCTAATAAACCTCCTGAATTTTAATTTACGGGATCATATCCTCCTTTATGATAAGGATGGCACTTTAAAATTCTCTTTACTGCCATGAAACTGCCCTTGAGGGCACCATACTTATCAATAGCTTCCAGGGCATATTGAGAACAAGTTGGATAAAACCTACAACTTGGATTTTTTAAAGGAGATATGTGTTTTCTATAAAATCTAATCATTGCCATTAGCATTTTTCTCATTTTGGTACAGACCTGCTTTCTTAAACAGCTTTCTCATAGCTGCTTCAATTTCCCAATAACTTTTATCTTTTGCTGCTGTCCTTGCAACAAATACCAGGTCAAATTTTTTATTTAGTTTTTCACTGTTTAACCTATAACTTTCGCTTATCAATCTTTTTACTCTACTTCTTACTACACTTTTACCAACTTTTTTACTTACAGATATTCCAACTCTGTTTATGTCTTTACCGTCTACTGAATTTCTATAATTCTTAAATATGTACAGTACTAATAAATCTGTAGAAAAAGATTTTCCTCTTCTATATACTAGTCTAAACTCCGAATTCTTACGTAACCTTTGAATCTTCATTAAAATTCACGTCACCCCATTTACTGCAATTACAGAAAAAGGCCACAATAGCGGCCCTTATGCTGTCAGTCTTTTTCTACCTTTTAGTCTTCTTCTCTTAAGAACATTTCTGCCAGATTTAGTACTCATTCTTTTTCTAAATCCATGTTCTCTCTTTCTCTGTCTCTTTTTTGGTTGATAAGTCATGAACATCCTAACTACACCCCCTTTATTGCTGGTGTTTATAGCAATTTTCTTACTACCGATTTAATTTGTTAATAGTTTTACCATATAATTATATCCATTGTACTTATATCTGTCAAGAATACATATTGTCCTATTTTCTACACTTCTTGTTGATAACTTTATTAAATTATCCACTTTTTTTGTGGATAACTTCTTGAATACCCCCTCTTGTTTTGATATCATTAATATAAACATGTTGATAAGTTATTTGTCGAACAAGTTATCCACACCTGTTGATAATTTTGTGGATAACTTGTTCACTATCTCTGAATAACTTTTGGTGTGTTTTATAGTTTTGGCTTATTTACTGGGTTTATGAATGCTTGAACAATGTGATTAATTTTTTTGTCCACATGTGAATAACTAAATTATCCACAATTTTTATTAACATGTGAATAACTTTATCTACAATTATCAACAACTTTAAACATATAGCTTGTTCTTGTTGATAAAGTTGTGAATAAATTTTTTAAAATTTTTAGACTGGAGGATAAAAAAATGAGCGCCCAATTGTATGATTTATGGGAAAAAACATTGAATATAATTAAAGGCGAGCTTACAGAGGTAAGTTTTAACACATGGATCAAAAGTGCCGTTCCTCTATCCATTACAGAGGATACAATTAAATTAGGAGTTCCAAATGACTTTACAAAAGAAATTCTGGATACTCGCTATAAGGAATTATTGATCAATGCCATAAAGCTCATTTCAACAAAACGCTATAACATAGAGTTTACCATTGCCTCAGAGGAAGCTGTAACTGTTGAAAAAAGTGAATCTGATAGTAAAAATAATGTGCAAGCGACTGATGAAATGATTGCAACTCTAAATCCTAAGTACACCTTTGATTCCTTCGTTATCGGTAACAGCAATAGATTTGCTCATGCAGCCTCCTTAGCTGTAGCGGAATCCCCTGCTAAGGCATATAATCCTCTATTTATATATGGCGGAGTTGGTTTGGGGAAAACTCACTTAATGCATGCAATTGGACATTTTATATTATTAGCAAATCCTAGAGCTAAAGTTGTTTATGTTTCTTCTGAAAAGTTTACTAATGAATTAATAAATTCTATCAAAGATGATACTAATGTAGAATTTAGAAATAAATATAGAAATGTAGACGTTCTTCTTATAGATGATATTCAATTCATTGCCGGCAAAGAACGAACTCAAGAAGAGTTCTTCCATACATTTAATGCCTTACATGAAGCAAATAAGCAAATAATTCTATCTAGTGATCGTCCTCCTAAAGAAATTCCTACTTTAGAAGATAGACTTCGGTCCAGATTTGAATGGGGTCTTATCGCAGATATTCAGCCACCAGACTTTGAAACTAGAATAGCCATCTTAAAAAAGAAGGCAGATGTTGAAAAGCTTGATATTCCTAATGAAGTTATGGTTTATATAGCCTCTCAAATAAAATCAAACATTAGAGAATTAGAAGGTGCCCTTATAAGAATAGTTGCCTATTCCTCACTAACTAATAGAGAAATTAGCGTGGATCTTGCTTCTGAGGCACTTAAGGATATTATATCTAACAAGAAAACTAGGCAGATAAATATACCATATATACAAGAGACCGTTGCTGCTTACTACAATCTAAGAGTGGAAGATCTTAAATCTCAAAGAAGGACCCGAAATGTAGCCTTCCCTAGGCAAATTGCCATGTACTTATCTAGAAAGCTTACTGATATGTCTTTGCCAAAAATAGGTGAAGAATTTGGTGGAAGAGACCATACTACAGTAATACATGCTTACGAAAAAATTTCAGACTGTTTGCAGAAGGATGAAAGCCTGCAAAGCACTGTTAATGACTTATCCAAGAAGATCAGTCAGGATTAATCCACAATTGTGGATAACTTTATAGAATTGTTTGTGGATAACTCAAATTGGATATAATTTATAAAGAATAATGTGGATAAGTGGCAAAACAACCCCCTATCTTATCCACAATTTATTATGTTCAATTTTCAAGTGTTTTCAATGGTTACAGCTAGTTATCCACATATCCACAGCCCCTACTACTACTACTACTATATTATATATATACCTACCCTATATATAGAGAACAATAAACCTGTGAATAAATTAATCAACAATTTAGATTGAGGAGGTACTTTTTATGAAATTTCTTTGTAAAAAAAATATTCTTCAAGAAGCTATATCTATAGCTCAAAAAGCTGTAACAGGAAAATCAACTATGCCTGTATTAGAAGGACTGCTCATTAGTGCAGAAGATAAATCTTTAACTATTATCGGTTCTGATACAGACTTAAGCATAGAAACAAAATGCGATATTGAATGCTTAAGCCCAGGAAGCGTAGTAGTAGATGCAAAGTTATTTGGTGAGATCATTAGAAAACTCCCTAATGATACCGTTGAGATCTCAACTTTAGAGAACAACACTTTAGAAATATATTGTCAGAAATCTAAGTTTTCACTAATGCATATGGATGCCAGTGACTATCCAACTTTACCAACAATCAATGAAAACATGATATTCAATGTTCCTCAAGGTGTATTAAAAAACATGATAAAGGGAACAATTTTTGCTATTGCACAAGATGAAACCAGACCAATACTAACAGGGGTACTTTTTGAAGTTGTAGATGGTAAGTTGAATATGGTGGCCTTAGATGGTTATAGATTAGCCTTAAAAAGGGAATACATAGACACTAATAACACTATCAGTTCAGTAATTCCTGGAAAAACCTTAAATGAAATTTCAAAGATCTTAGAAGATAGCGATGAAATAACATGTATAACTTTTACAACTAATCACATACTGTTCAACCTAGGTAATACAAAGGTTATATCAAGACTACTAGAAGGTGAATTTATTAAATATTCATCAATTATTCCTGAAGAATACAATTTAAAAATCACTGCAAAAAGAAATGAATTGCTCAATTGTATAGAAAGAGCATCTTTAATGGCTAAAGAAGGTAATACTAATCTTATCAAATTGGATATTCAGGAAGACAACCTAGTAATAACCTCTAATTCTCAATTGGGAAAGGTAAAAGAAGAGTTAGCTATTATTTTGCAAGGTCAGCCTTTACAAATTGCATTTAATTCAAAGTACTTAATAGATGTTCTCAAGATAATGGAAGAGGAAGAAATTGACATGGAATTTTCCAGTGCTGTAAGTCCATGCATCATAAGAAATAAAGAGAAAGATGACTGCATTTACCTGGTTCTTCCTGTAAGATTACGTAATAACTAAAACTAAAGGTGAGAAAGTAGCTTAATATAGCAAGGGAGGGAAGGGACTATTAAAGTTCCTAAAAAATGAAAGAGGTAAAGATTAATACTGAATTTATAAAATTAGATTCTTTTTTAAAATGGTGTGGAGAGTTTGCCCAAGGTTCAGATGCAAAAATCTTCATTTTGGATGGAAATGTTAAGGTTAATGGTGAAGTGGAACTTCGAAGGGGACGAAAACTTAGAAGTGGTGATATGGTTGAATTCCAAAATGAAAAATATAAAGTAATTCAATAAAAACATATTGTGTTATAATATACATGGGGTTCCTTTAAAGAAACTTATAGCTTTACTGGTAAAGAGATAATAATATTCACAATAGCAGAATGAACAGGTGTTTTAAATGCATGTTAAATACTTACAAATATTAAATTACAGAAACTACAAAGAGCTTTTTTTACAGCTAAATGAAAATGTCAATATTTTTGTTGGCGATAATGCTCAAGGAAAAACTAATATACTTGAGAGCATATATTACTGCAGCTTCGTCCGTTCCCATAGAACAAACAAAGATAAAGAAGTTATTCGATGGGATCAGAAAGAGGCCTATATTAAGTTGCATGTTGCTAGAGAAAGATTAGATAAAAAAATAGAGATTAAAATCTTGAAAGAGGGGAAAAAGGCAATAAATATAAACTCTATAAAGATCAACAAGATATCTGAGTTGATGGGAGTTTGTAATGTTGTTATGTTTTCTCCTGAAGATTTAAAAATTGTTAAGGAATCTCCAGGTCATAGAAGGAGATTTCTTAACATGGAATTATGCCAATTGGATAGAAAATATTATTTTAATTTGGTACAATATAATAAGGTTTTAATGGAGAGAAATGCTGTTTTAAAGGGCAAATACGTAGATGAATCCATATTAGATATATATGACGAACAATTGGCTAGCTTCGGTGAATATGTAATAAAACAAAGGCTATGGTATATAGGTCGGTTAAACTCTTACGGAAAGTGTATTCACAAAGAAATAACCTCTAACAAGGAAGATGTAGAGTTTGGCTATTTATGTCAAATAAAAGCTTTTGATAATATAAAAATGGATTTACTTCAGCTTTTGAAGAAGAATAGAACAAAAGATATGTTTAAACACATCACATCAATAGGGCCTCATAGAGATGATTTTTATATAAAAATTAATGGGATTGATGCAAGAAACTTTGGTTCACAAGGCCAACAACGTACTTCAGTTTTAACGATCAAGTTTTCATCTTTAAAAATAATAAAAGAGGTTACAGGCGAACATCCTATATTGCTACTAGATGATGTTTTATCCGAATTAGACTTTAAAAGGCAAAAGTATGTATTAAACTCAATTTCAGATGTGCAGACCATAATAACTTGTACCGGAATTGAAGATATAAAATTATATATAAACGATAAGGCATCCATCTTTTACGTTAAGGATGGCAAGGTAGGAAGTCAAAGGGAGGATTAGTTATGTTTTTACATCTTGGTGAAAATGTTGTAGTTCCAGCTAAAGATATTATAGCTATATTTGATATGGAGACCTCAGTTTACGGATCTGATACATCACAATTTTTGAGGTTAGCTGAAGAAGATGGTTTTGTAGAGAAAATAACAAGCAAAATACCAAAGTCCTTTGTTATAGCAGAGGTAAATAAAAAGAGCAAGATTTATTTATCACCTATATCATCTTTAACTTTGAGTAAAAGAATAGGGAAATATTTTGAAGATTAGAAGAAGTAGATAAAACACTTTGGTATCTATAATACGAGGAGGATGTCCATGTTTGAGCAGGAAAAACAAACTTATGATGAAAGTCAAATACAGGTTCTAGAAGGCCTAGAAGCTGTTAGAAAAAGACCTGGTATGTATATTGGAAGTACAGGTTCAAGAGGACTTCATCACTTAGTTTATGAAATAGTTGATAATAGTATAGATGAGGCTCTTGCAGGAAACTGTGACCATATTTCAATAACTATTCACCAAGATAATTCTATAACTGTACGGGATAATGGTAGGGGTATGCCTGTAGGAATGCATCCAAAGATGGGTAGACCTACGGTAGAAGTTATAATGACAGTACTCCATGCCGGCGGAAAGTTTGGCGGTGGAGGATATAAGGTTTCAGGTGGCCTTCATGGTGTAGGTGCATCTGTTGTTAATGCTTTATCAGAGGAATGTTCTGTAACAGTTATGAGAGAGGGCGGAATGTGGAAACAGAACTATAGCAGAGGTAAAGTTGTTACTGATTTTGAAAGAATCAGTGATACCGATGATCATGGAACTACAGTTTACTTCAAGCCTGATTCAGAAATATTTGATGAAGTCGAATATGATTACGATACTTTAGCTCAAAGACTTAGAGAGCTAGCTTTTTTGAATAAAGGAATAAAGATTGAGATCATAGACGAAAGAAATGAAAAGAGAGAAGAGTTCTGCTATGAAGGTGGAATAAAGTCTTTCGTAGAGTACCTTAACAGAAATAAAGACAAATTACATGATGAGCCCATATACATCGAGGGAAAAAAGGACGATTACATTATCGAAGTAGCCCTTCAATACAACGATAGCTATATAGAAAACATATTTTCCTTTGCCAATAACATTGATACCGTAGAAGGTGGAACACATCTAATTGGCTTTAAAACAGCACTAACAAGAGCTTTTAACGATTATGGAAAAAGATTTGGCCATTTAAAAGAAAACGATAAAAACCTTTCAGGAGAAGATGTTAGAGAAGGTTTAACTGCAGTAGTTTCCGTTAAGTTGATGGACCCTCAATTTGAAGGTCAGACTAAGACTAAGCTTGGAAATACAGAAGTAAGAGGTATTGTTGAAAGCATAGTGGGAGAAAAGATTGCTGAGTACTTAGAAGAAAATCCTGCAGTAGGAAAAATCATTATAGACAAGGCTCTTTTGGCAGCAAGAGCTAGAGATGCTGCAAGAAAGGCCAGAGAGCTAACAAGAAAATCTGTGTTAGAGAGAACATCTCTTCCTGGTAAGTTAGCGGACTGTTCCTCTAAGAATCCAGATGAATGTGAAATTTATATAGTTGAGGGAGACTCCGCAGGGGGTTCTGCTAAGCAGGGAAGAGACAGAAGGTTTCAGGCCATACTGCCTTTAAGAGGAAAAATAATGAACGTTGAAAAGCAGAGATTGGATAAGATTCTAAATTATCAAGAAATAAGATCCATGATTACAGCTTTTGGCGGCGGTATTGGCGAAGAATTTGATGTAGAAAAGATTAGATACAATAGAATTATTATCATGACAGACGCCGACGTAGATGGTGCCCATATAAGAACACTTCTACTTACCTTCTTCTATAGATACATGAAGCAACTTATTGAGCATGGTCATGTCTATATTGCACAACCACCATTGTACAAAATCACCAAAAACAAAAAAGAGTATTATGCTTACAATGACAATGAGAAAGACAGGATTATGATGGAAATTGGTGGTCAAGATAACAATACTAATGTCCAGAGATATAAGGGTCTTGGTGAAATGAACGCGGAACAGCTTTGGGAAACTACAATGGATCCTGAAAGAAGAACTCTGCTTCGAGTAGATATAGAAGATGCTATGGCTGCAGATGAAATTTTCACTATCCTTATGGGTGATAAGGTGGAGCCTAGAAGAGAATTTATTACAGAGAATGCTAAGAAAGTTCAAAATCTCGATATTTAGAACAGTCTAAGGAACAGTCTACAATTTCAGCCCTTGGTTTTTAGCTTATGTGTAGAAAAGGGTAAGAAATTGGAGATTTATATAAAGAGGAGTGTATTGCATGAATAATAACGAAGGTAAAGTATTACCCGTTGATATAAGAAACGAGATGAAAAAGTGCTATATAGACTATGCTATGAGCGTTATAGTAGGTCGTGCTCTTCCTGATGTAAGAGATGGTTTAAAACCAGTACATAGAAGAATTCTTTACTCTATGTATGAGTTAGGTTTATCTCCTGATAAGTCATATAGAAAGTGTGCAAGAATAGTTGGAGATGTACTTGGTAAATATCATCCTCATGGAGATAGCGCAGTTTATGATGCATTAGTAAGACTAGCTCAGGATTTTTCAATAAGAAACATCTTAGTAGATGGCCATGGTAACTTTGGTTCTGTGGATGGTGACGCAGCTGCGGCAATGAGATACACAGAAGCCAGAATGAGTAAGATTGCTGTGGAAATGTTAAGGGATATTAATAAAAATACCGTTGACTTCACACCAAACTTTGACGGTGAAGAAAAAGAACCAGTAGTATTACCTTCAAGGTTTCCTAACCTTCTGGTTAATGGTTCTTCAGGTATAGCTGTAGGTATGGCCACAAATATACCACCACACAACTTGGGAGAGGTTATTGACGGTGTGGTTGAGATTATTGAAGATCCAGATATTACTGTTCAAGAGTTAATGTCAGTAATAAAGGGACCGGATTTTCCAACAGCGGGGATAATCATTGGTACTTCAGGAATAAGAGAAGCTTATGAAACTGGTAGGGGTAAGGTTATAGTACGAGCTAAGGCTGAGATAGAAGAAGAAAATGGAAGACACAGAATTATTGTCACTGAAATACCTTATCAGGTTAACAAGGCTAAGCTTATAGAGCATATTGCTAATTTAGTTAAAGATAAAAAAATCGTTGGAATATCCGATTTAAGAGATGAATCAGACCGTGATGGTATGAGAATTGTTATAGAAATTAAAAGAGATTCTAATGCCAACGTAATATTGAATCAGCTTTATAAACATACAAAATTGCAAGATACCTTTGGAATAATAATGATTGCACTTGAGGATAATGAGCCACGTACCCTTAACTTGAAGGAAATTTTAGTCCATTATCTAGATCACCAAAAGGAAGTAATAACAAGAAGAACTCAGTTTGAGTTAGATAAGGCTCTTGCAAGAGCTCATATCCTGGAAGGTTTAAGAATAGCCCTAGACCATATTGATGAGGTTATTAAATTAATTAGGGCATCTAAGACTACAGAAGAAGCAAGAAAAGGGTTAATGTCAGAATTTGGTCTGTCAGAAAAGCAGGCTCAAGCAATTTTGGATATGAGATTGCAGAGGTTAACAGGCTTAGAAAGAGACAAGATAGAAGCAGAATATCAGGAGCTAATGAAGACTATCGCTTATTTGCGAGATGTTTTAGCAAATGAGGAGCTACTGCTAAAAATAATCAAAGATGAACTTCTAGAAATAAGAGCAAAATTTGCAGATGATAGAAGAACAATGATTGAAAAAAATCCGTTAGAAGTAGATATAGAAGATCTAATCGAAGAAAAGGAAGTAGTTATTACCCTTACTCATACTGGTTATATAAAGAGAATATCAGCTGACACTTATAGTCCTCAAAGAAGAGGCGGTAAGGGCATACAAGCAATGACAACAAAGGAAGATGACTTTGTTGAGCATGTGTTTGTAGCATCAACTCACAGTGATCTTTTATTCTTTACTACTAGGGGAAGGGCCTTTAGAATCAGAGCTTATGAGATTCCAGATGCAGGAAGAACAGCTAAAGGAACAAATCTGGTTAACTTATTGCCTTTAGATAGTGATGAAAAGATTCAAGCAGTTCTATCTATAAAAGAGGAATATGATAAAGGTTACCTGATTATGGGTACTAAGAATGGCATAATCAAGAAGACTGAGCTTAAGGAATTTAAGAATATCAGAAGAAATGGATTAATAGCAATCAATCTTAGAGAAGAAGATGAGTTGTTAAAAGTAAAGGTAACTCGTGGAGATGCTGAAATTATTATAGTAACTCAAGGTGGATATGCTATACGATTCAGTGAAAAAGATGTAAGGCCTATGGGAAGAACAGCCACTGGAGTAAAGGCAGTAACATTGAGAGATGGGGATATTGCTGTAACAATGGATATAGTTGTACCTGAACAAGAGTTACTGGTGGTGTCCGAAAATGGTTATGGAAAGAGAACGCCAATGGATGAGTATGGAATTCAAACTAGAGGCGGAAAAGGATTAAAGACTTATAAGATAACAGAAAAGACTGGTAGATTAGTAGGAGCCAGAGTTGTAAAAGAAGACGATGAGCTTATGCTAATAAATAGCAATGGAGTTGCTATAAGAATCAATGTATCAGATATTTCTGTAACAAGCAGAGCTACCATGGGTGTAAGATTGATGAGAACATTGGATGAAGAGCAGATAGTGGCTCTTGCTAAAATACCTTATAGTGAGGATGCAGAAGAAGAAGGCTCAGATAAAGAGTTAGATGATGAGGATATCTCTAACAGTGAAACTTCATACGATGACGGAGAAGAAACTGATTCTAACCCTGATAGTGGTTCAGAGGATAATGAAAACTTAGAAGATATGGATGAATAATAAGAAAAAGAAGCACAAGTACTTGTGCTTCTTTTTTGTACTAGTATAGAAATTTTAAAATCCTTTAGCTCTAGAGATATTAATATTACTATATTTGTATGTTTGGTTTAAACTACCAGGGTGAATTTTATTGACATAGTTAGCATATCATGATAATATAAACAAGTCGCTTCGGTGAGTAATTAAAAGATGTGACAAAATGATAAAAAAGTATTGACATAAGAAAAAAAACATGTTAATATTAATGAGCTGTCAGATGACGGCGAACGTAATTAAATCTTGGTCTTTGAAAATTGAACAGAGGTTAATGATAATTCTTTACAGAATAAATCATGGTCAGCGATTCTTTTGACAAGCGCA
>JAAYTB010000149.1 GCA_012523855.1 Clostridia bacterium | reverse complement strand
TTATATCATATTTCTTTGCTACAGATTTGTAACCACCGGTTTCTCCTCCCATGTACTCTTTAACTACTTTTAACTTAAACTCAAATGAATATTTAGACATGATAAACCCCCCTGAATCCGTGTCCGGATTTAGGGGGTAACATCAGAAGGATTATAGGCCCCAAAGGCAGATCTTCTTATGGGGATGGGATGAGGACAATAATCCTAGCTTATTGATCTTATATGGAGTACATGAGTTTAAGGACTCCAATATAGAAGGAGTTTATATACTTGAGAAAGAGGTAAAGTACAAGAGCTATGCAATTTTTCAAGGGAAGGATGGTCATCTGCCTTCTTTTCCCGCAGTTAAAATTATTGAATATTATGATTACAGGAATAGATGTTGGGCAGAAGCAAAGATGTTTTATAAGATAGGTTTAAAAAGAGGATGGACCTGGCGGACAGATGAGAAATATCTAGTTAAAAGCTATTGCAATCTTCCTTCTGATAAAGAGATTAGCTTTGATTTTTATAGGCCTTGGGAACACAAGGATTATGTGAGGGTAATAAAGAGTAAAAATATTAATTTCCCTGGATTCAGATTAGCTCATAGCCCTAGGGACCTTATTGGACCAAAAGCCACCAAAGGACTTCTTTACAAGGCTTTTACAGCTAGGTAGCTCCCAGTATATTTCTGGCTTGTTTTTAGAGTTGGCAAAGAGGCAAAATAATCTGTTACAGGCAGAAGCTAAGGAAATGTTAGAAGGGGATATAAAATGGGCTGATGAAAATTATGCTAAAGGTCTTAGAAGATGTATAAGAATTTACCTAACTTCTATAGATGAAGAATTAAAAACTGAAAGAATTCAATGGATCCGCAACAACTTATATAAGATGGATTTGCCTTTGACTAGATTGAATATTATAGAATTTAAAAACACAGTCCAAGAAGCTGAAAATTATGGAAGCTATGAAGCATATGCTGACCAGCTATACTGAGCAAGACTCTATCAGTAAGTATAAGGATAATTTTTACCACAATGAACTTTTAACATATTATTTGTATTTTGATTTCCATAAAGAACCTGAGAAATACATAAGTGATGTAGGCGACTACTATAATTTTGCTAGTTCTGACCCTCTTTTAAACTTAAAGGAACGTTGTGAATACAAAAAAGAAATTTGGGATAATCACCTGGATATAGTGCTGGATATAGCTTTAAAAACTTCTGTGAAACAAATACTAAAAGTTTGTTTTTATATCTTAAAAGATTCTCCCAAGGCTAATAAATTTATAGATGAGTTAGATTACCGTCAATTGATTAATTTAGCCCATTCAAGCTATGAGCCTATGGCTCAAATGTTTATGGATATTCTTAATAAAAGGCTTCATGACAGTGAAGTTTTTGACCCTGATTTGATGATAGCTCTAATAGGGTCGCCTTGTGAAGAGATACATAAGTATGGCAAGGAGTATTTTGCTAGAACTAAGGGGATTTTTTCTCCAAGGGACACAGCAGATTTGTTGTTTTTAGATAATTTACAGCTGTGGCAAGAGCTCTTTAAAAAGAGTGCCCTTTCCTTTGAAGATAGCCAATTTATAGACTTTGTTAAAGAGCTTATCAATAGGGCAGATAAGTTATTAAAGTTAGATAGGGAATTGCCAGAGGAGAT
>JAAYTB010000148.1 GCA_012523855.1 Clostridia bacterium | reverse complement strand
TTATATCATATTTCTTTGCTACAGATTTGTAACCACCGGTTTCTCCTCCCATGTACTCTTTAACTACTTTTAACTTAAACTCAAATGAATATTTAGACATGATAAACCCCCCTGAATCCGTGTCCGGTTTTAGGGGGTAACATCATGAAAAGTTCCTTTTTTTATTTTAACTATTTTAATTCTACAGTAGCACCAACTTCAGCAAGCTTAGCCTTGATAGCTTCAGCTTCATCCTTTGATACGCCTTCTTTTAATGTCTTAGGAGCTCCGTCAACTAATTCCTTAGCATCCTTTAATCCTAATCCAGTTATTTCTCTAACAGCTTTTATAACCTTTATCTTTTCTGCACCAGCACTTGCTAATACAACGTCGAACTCAGATTTTTCTTCAGCTGCTGGAGCTGCTGCTCCGCCACCAGCTACTGCTACTGGAGCTGCTGCGCTTACTCCAAATTCTTCTTCACATGCCTTTACTAATTCATTTAATTCTAATACGCTCATTTCTTTTATAGCCTGAATAATATCTTCTCTTGTCATTATTAGACACCTCCAAATTTTCTATTTATTTTACGCGTTTTCTTTCTGATCTTTGATAGCACTTAATAAGTAAGCAAAATTTGATAATGGAGACTTGATGCTTCCAAGTAATTTTGCAATAAGTACTTCTCTTGATGGTATTGCAGCGATAGCTTTAATCTTTTCTGCATCGTAAACTTCTTTTTCTACGATACCAGCCTTTAACTCTAATTTCTTATGTTCCTTTGCGAAATCATTTAAAGCTCTGGCTGCTGCAGTTGCATCATCATAGCTGAAAGCTATGGATACTGGTCCTTCAAGATATGTTACTATTCCGTCAAGTCCTAATTCCTTAGCAGCTAATGTTGTCATAGTGTTCTTGTATACCTTGTATTCAACACCAGCTTCTCTTAATGTCTTTCTTAGCTTTGTATCTTCTTCAACAGTTAAACCTTGATAGCCAGCAAGCACAACACCCTGTGCCTTTTCTAACTTTTCTTTAATTTCTGCAACTTTAGCTTCTTTTTTTACTCTATTTTTACTTGTCACTGTGTGTCCACCTCCTCACGCTTCTCACAGTTCTTTATACAATAATAAAGTCTCCCGCAGACGCAGAGAGACCTAACTAACTTAATGTATCGGAACCCTCGGTAGGTTGGTTTCCCGTTACGCCTTATGGCACCTACTGTCTACGGTTTATTACCTTATTTAATTAACCTATGCTATTTTAACAAACAACATAGACAATGTCAATACTATTCAAGAACCTTAAGCGGATTAATTTTTATACCAGGTCCCATAGTGCTTGATATAACTACTGACTTAACATATTGGCCTTTAGCTGCAGCTGGTTTTGCTTTTATAACAGCTTCCATAAGAGTACGGAAGTTATCAATCAGCTTTTCTTCGCCAAAAGACTTCTTACCAATAGGAACGTGTACTATAGCAGTTTTATCAACTCTATACTCCACTTTACCTGCTTTGATATCTTCAATAGCCTTTGTTACATCAAATGTAACAGTACCTGATTTTGGGTTTGGCATTAAACCCTTAGGTCCAAGAACCCTACCTAGTCTACCAACAACACCCATCATATCTGGAGTTGCTACAACTACATCAAAATCGAACCAGTTTTCCTTTTGAATCTTTTCAACAAATTCTTCTGCACCAACAAAATCTGCTCCTGCAGCTTCTGCTTCTTTAGCTTTCTCACCTTTTGCGAAAACTAAAACCTTAACAGCTTTACCTGTTCCATGTGGAAGCACTACTGCTCCTCTAACCTGCTGATCTGCATGTCTTGGATCTACACCTAATCTAACTGCTAAATCTATTGTTTCATCAAACTTAGCCTTAGCAGTTTTTACTACAAGTTCCATTGCTTCAGCAGGAGAATATAATGCATTCTTATCTACAAGCTTAACGCTTTCAATATAATTCTTTCCCATATTCTATCCTCCTTGTGGTAATAACGGTTTTTACCTCCCACTTTATTTGAGAGATTTTGGCTATAACTAATCTTATTCTTCTATAGTTATACCCATGCTTCTAGCTGTTCCAGCAACCATGCTCATAGCAGCTTCTACTGATGCTGCGTTTAAGTCAGGCATCTTTAATTCTGCTATTTCTTTTAATTGAGCTTTTGTAACTTTAGCAACCTTAGTTTGGTTAGGTGCTGCAGAACCACTTTCAATTCCTGCTGCTTTCTTTAATAAAACTGCAGCTGGTGGTGTCTTTAGTATAAAACTAAAGGATCTGTCCTGATAAACAGTAATTACAACAGGGATTATTAATCCTGCTTGATTAGCTGTCTTTGCATTAAATTCCTTACAGAATCCCATAATATTAACACCATGCTGACCAAGGGCTGGACCTACTGGTGGTGCTGGAGTTGCTTTTCCTGCTGGAAGTTGAAGTTTTATCATTCCTGTAACTTTCTTAGCCATGTGTTTACACCTCCTAAAATGTGGTTTAGCGGGATATTTCCCTCCCACTTATATAAAACCAGGCAAAGCCTAGATTTATAAGCATTAATCTAATTTTTGAATTTGGTTAAAGTCCAGTTCTACCGGAGTCTCTCTACCAAACATATCAACTAGTCCTTTTGCTTTGTGCTTATCTCCATGAACTTCTGTTATAACTGCTACAAAGTTTTCTAGCGGACCAGACACGATTCTTACAGTTTCCCCGATTTCCAAGTCAATATCTATTGGTTTTTCTATTATACCCATAGATTCAACTTCTGCATCAGTTAATGGAACTGGCTTAGATCCCGGACCAACAAATCCGGTAACCCCTCTGGTATTTCTAACAACATACCAAGAATCGTCATTCATAATCATTTTCACCAAAACATACCCCGGAAATATCTTCTTCTGAGTAATCTTTTTCTTGCCATCTTTTTCTTCAACAACTTCTTCCACTGGCACCTGAACGTCATGGATCAAGTCATGTAAATTTCTATTTTCTATAGTCTTATCAAGATTAGCCTTTACTTTGTTTTCATAGCCGGAGTATGTATGGACAACATACCATCTAGTTTTTTCACTCATACCCTTAGGAGTAGTTTAACCACTCCCGCCTCCTTTTTTTACTTTATTCCAAGTATTAAATTAAAAAGATACTGAAATCCTGAATCTACAATCACTAAATAAACTAAATAAATTGCACATATAGCAAATACTGTCTTAGTAGCTTTCACTATATCTTTTTTTGTTGGCCATGTTACTCTCTTCAATTCTGCCTTTAATCCTCTAAATGTACCTGTGATTGAGGCCAATCCTTTTTTCGATTTCTTACTTTTCACTTTTACTTCCACAGCCATTAAAATCCACATCCTTAAAAATTATAAGAGATTTTTGTAACACTACTTAGTCTCTTTATGAGTTGTATGTTTGTGACAAAACTTACAATACTTTCTCATTTCTAATCTGTCAGGATTATTCTTCTTATTCTTCATGGAATTATAATTTCTTTGCTTGCATTCAGTGCAGGCCATTGTAATCTTTACTCTCATTACTACACCTCCATTTTTCTCTAAGTCCTTCGGTGCCTTCTTGAATTATATTACTAAAATAATCTATCACAAAATATATTTATATGTCAACGTCTTTACTTTCAAAAGGACCAGGTCCTGAAACCCAGTCCTATTAAATATTAGGTAACACAGGTGATATTTTATTACTCAATTATAGTAGTAACAACTCCTGAACCTACTGTTCTTCCACCTTCTCTGATAGCAAATCTTAATCCTTCGTTCATTGCTACTTCAGTGATTAGTTCAACATTCATGTCTATGTGGTC
>JAAYTB010000147.1 GCA_012523855.1 Clostridia bacterium | reverse complement strand
GTAGAAATAGCTAAGATCCTAGGTAAAAAGGAATCAACTATAAGAGGTTATTTACATAGCGGTAGAAAGTACCTCAAGTTAGAAATAGGTGGTGAAATAAAATGAAAAATGAAGATATAAGGAGAGCCTTAGATAATATAGAACCTGATGAATTCGCAACTAGGCGAATGTTAAATAATATTCTACAGTACAAAGAAAAAAGAAATGGAGGGATATGGATGAGAGCTAAAAGTTTAAGGAGAGTCATTCCCCTTGCCCTGGTCCTTGTATTAGTTGTTGGGACTACTGTATCTTATCAATTAATAAGAAAAGATAAGAGTGATTATACTAGAAGTGAACAAAGGTTTACAGGGGAGGCAATGGCAGAAGATAGTATTATTAACGAAGATGCTATTGCTAAGGTAGAAAATCAGTTTCAATTAGATGACAAACATTACACTATATTATTAGATGATCATAGGAAGGATTTCGAATTTTCAAAGAATATTAAGGAGGAAGAAATTGGAGAACTTATCGCTAGCATTACAAAAAGTGTTGACCAGAAGCTTATAGGTAAGGAAGTCTATGAATATTTGCCAGCTGGTGGTAAGGCAGTAGTTGCTGTTAAAAGGGATAAGGGATATGAGCTCTTTAAATTCTTCTCCTTTGACAGTTACATGGAAAATAAAGATGAAGATGCAGTAGATTATTTAGAATTACACGGAATTTATGATGCCAAAGATATTGATAAGGTTCAGTTCATTAAAATAAGTGATAGGGGAAAGGTTGAGGGCTATACTGATATAGCAGTAACAATAGACCAAAGGGAAGATGTGGAGAAATTCTACAACTACTTTTCTCAACTAAAAGATTCAAGTAAAGAGTATTTTGATCAGCTCTATAATTATTCAAATATAGATAAGGGCAATATTGAGCCGGTTATTGATTTACCTAGGGAGTCAATTCCTGCAGATGCTCCGGATACACCAGTTTCTTCAGGCCAGACAGAGCCAGCTATTATTGATACTATAACTGATATTAAGGAAAGAGGGGTAGGTGTAGATAGTATTACATCTAATGGGTCATCTGAGCCAGTAACTGGAGCAGGTAAAACAATTGAACCAAGTGCAGGAAGAGCAGGAAATGCTTTAAATGACTCTATGATTGTTCGAATCTATAATAAGCAGGGTGTTTACATGGAAACTATCTACTATCCAAACATTAACTTTATGTCAAGATTTAAAGTTAATGAGGATTTTGCAAATTTCATGAAGAACTTTTTATAAGGATAGGTAAATAAAATGATGGTGTCTTTCATATTTATATAAATAAATTGAATAATTATATAAAATAAAGCTATAATTATATATGGAAATACATCGGTAGTAGGCAATTGACGAAAGGAAGGTTAATATGAAAGACACAACCATCAATGAAAAATCAAAATTTTCAAAGGCATATCTTATTTTAAATGAGGTTTTTAATGCCATTACCCATGGTATTGGATTTGGTTTAAGTATTGCCGGTTTAGTCGTTTTACTTGTTAAAGGTGCAAGGAATAATTCTGCACTGGAAGTTGTGTGTTATTCTATCTACGGCTCTACCCTAATATTGCTTTACTTAAGCTCTACATTATACCATAGCCTTATCTTTACCAGGGCTCGGAAGGTCTTTAGAATATTTGATCATAGTAGCATATTTCTATTAATTGCTGGCACCTACACCCCCTATTCCTTAATTACCATAGGTGGTTCTTTAGGTTGGACTCTTTTCGGTATTATATGGGGAGTAGCTGTTTTAGGTATAATATATAAGGCTATTTGGATTGATAAATACAAAAAGTATTCTACCTTACTCTATATAGCCGCAGGTTGGCTTTGCATTATAGCTGCTAAACCAATGATTGAAGGACTAGGTATAAAAGGAGCACTATTATTGTTATTAGGAGGCCTATCTTTTACCATCGGTGCAATCTTTTATAAAATGAAAAATGTAAAGTTTATGCACGTCCTATGGCATCTTTTTGTTTTTCTAGGTACATGTCTCATGTATTTTTCAATATTGTTTTATGTTTAATATTGTTTTATGGTGTCGCCAGTTTGGTGGCACTTTTTTTTAATGAAAGCAAGACAGGCTAGGGACAGTTAAGAGAATTTGAGCAAGTTAAGGAAAAGTAGGGACGGTTAACTTGAACTAATTGAGATAAGTAGACTAAGTTCTGTTAACCGTCCCCTAAAATAAAGGCTTAATTACAGTGCCGGAAAAAGCAATTTGATAAATAACAAAGGAACCATGCATGATTGTAAGATTGTTGATCCTTACATTAGGCAGTACTTTTTTTAAATAATTTCTTCCCTGCTTAATAATACTTTGTCTTTCCTTATTTTTTGAATTCAATAGGTCAGGGGAAAACTTTACGGAGCATTCATCTAAATAGAGAACAATATCATAGCCGTCTCCTTTTTCCATTAGTTTGTATGAACTAAATTCCATAAAGCCTCACTCCTCTTTGTTTTTCTTCTATAGTTATTATTTAAAAAAGACTGAGATAGTATACAAGCAACATTTTCCTGTTGAAAGGGTAAGGGTATTTAAATTTGGGAATTAGCTTTAAATTTATGCAGCTTTATTAAGTAAGGAGATTAAGTTTGCATATTTATAATTTTTATTGTGTAAGAATTCAAGAAAACCTATAAATTTATTGATATTGTAGAAGTTTTTTAGTATGATTATGCAATAGTCAATATTAAAAAGGGGGAAAATTAACAATGGGGGACAAAATGCAAGTTTTTATAGCCATGTGTATTTATATGGCTTCTGTTGTTGCTATTGGCTTGTATTATGCTAAAAGAGCCAATGAGAGCAGTGATAATTATTTTATTGGTGGAAGGTCTTTGGGACCTTGGGTTACCGCTATGAGTGCTGAGGCCTCAGATATGAGTGGATGGCTTTTGATGGGTCTTCCTGGTGTGGCCTATTGGTGCGGTTTAAGTGATGCTTTTTGGACAGCAATCGGTTTAGCTGTAGGTACCTACATAAATTGGTTGTTGGTAGCTAAGAGATTGCGTAGATATTCAAGTGTGGCAGGGGATTCTATAACTGTTCCAGATTTTTTAAGTAATCGATTTAAGGAAAATAAAAAGGTAATAATGACTATTTCAGCCCTGTTTATTTTAATCTTTTTTACCGTTTATGCTGCCAGTTGTTTTGTTACAGTAGGGAAACTTTTTAATAATTTATTTGGTATTAAGTATCAATATATGATGATTGCAGGAGCAGTGTTTGTTGTTTTTTATACCATTATAGGAGGGTTTTTAGCAGAAAGTGCCTCAGACTTCATGCAAGCTATAGTTATGATTTTTGCTCTAGTTACTATTTTAATTCTAGGTATTGCTAGTGCAGGGGGGATTTCAG
>JAAYTB010000146.1 GCA_012523855.1 Clostridia bacterium | reverse complement strand
CAAAAAGAGGGGCCTTCACTTTTAATAACCTTCATGTAAAGTATGAAGGTAGATTTGGATTTTGTACTAGGTTTTTTAAAATAAGTATGGCTAGGGAGTACAAAGTATATCCTAATCTAAAGAACTTGAGAAAATATAGGCTTAGCATATGTAATAATAGAAGGTTTATGCAGGGTAAAAGAAGTTTGAAGATCCTGGGTAAAGGTGATTCTTTCGAAAGTTTAAGAGAGTATGTTTATGGTGATGAATATAGAAAGATAAATTGGGCTGCTACAGCTAGGGCTGATAAGCCTATAATAAATCAGTATGAGCCTGAGAAAAATCAACATGTTTATATGCTTATAGATGTAGGCAGGCCTATGAGTTATACAATGAGAGGCCATAGAAAACTGGACATGGTAGTAAATACAGCCCTAATTTTATCTGATGTAGTAAACCAAAACGATGATAAGTCTGGCTTGCTTTTATTTAATACTGAGGTAAAGAATATGGTTATGCCTGGTAAGGGGGTTGCACATAGGAATAAGATCCTAGAAGCCCTTTATCACATTGAACATACTAAGGACACTTCCAATTACGATGAAGCTTTCTTTTATCTAAAGAAAAAAGAAAGGCATAGGAGTATTATATTTATTTTTACTGACTTTGATACGGTGGAAGAGACAGAGAATATGATGAAGGTGCTGCCAGTAATCTCAAAAAACAATGTTGTGGTTATAGTCCTTATTAAAGACGAGAAGCTGGAGGCAATTGCAAAGCAGGAAACTAAAAGTAACAAGGAAATTTTTGATAAAGCAGTGGCTTTAGAGCTTCTTGATGAAAGAAAAAGAATAATAGAACTACTTAACAGAAGAGGGATACTATGTGTAGAATGTTCTGCGGAGAAGATGGAATATACGGTTATTAACTTGGATTATCTACATTAGTAGTTTTTCTTATATAGGGTATAGCTAGGCAGGCAATAAGTAAGATGCCTGTGGTAGCTGCAAAGATTAGCTTGCCTATTTCCGAAACCTTGGAAGGAGTGAAAAAACCTTCTATAATACCGGCTACAATAAGCATTAAGATAATTCCCCAAATCATTGAAAGTGCGGACTTAGAGCCTTTAACCAGTGAGTGGAGTCTGGAATGTTCTTTAGGAATTAACAAACTTCTTCCTATCATTAAACCGGCAGCTCCTGCAATAAAAATGGCAGTAAGCTCTATAACTCCGTGGGGAAGTATCAAGGACCAGTACTTCACTGGATCAGAGTATAGGTAAACTAATGCCGTTAAAGCTCCTAATAAAGCACCGTTAAAGAAAAGAATATAAATGGTGCCTACTCCTAAGGTTATACCATAAACAAAGGCTTTAATGGACACTAGTATATTATTAGTCATAATGGAGCTGGCTTCTAGAGCAGATAAGGGAGAAGCCTTTTCTACTGCATATACCTGGCTGTGACACTTGCCTATCAAAGAATTTAGATAAGTTACCGTTTTACTCTTAGGAAAATGGGTTCTGGCATAGGCTAAATGATGGCTGCTTTGCCTGAATATATGGAGAAATTTCTTTACATCCTTTGATGGAAGGGGCTTTATTCCTTTCCTATTTATTATTGAAGAGAGTTCTTCAAGCTCTCTCCAAGTATTGGAGTGATAATATGAAAAAAATTAAAATTACTACACCAGAGAACATAGAAGTGGAATACAACTTGGCAGATATAGGTTCTAGGACTGCTGCAATGGTTATAGATTATTTAATTCAAGCTATTGGGTTTTTCTTTGTTTTTATAGTAAATTTAATAGTATTTGTAGCAGATCCAGACTATTGGATTAAAAATTATGGATGGTTTGTTGGTATAAGCCTTATTGTAATCACATTGATTAGTTATGGTTATTATATGTTTACTGAATTAAAGATGAATGGTATGACCATTGGTAAAAAGAAGATGAATATACGTGTTATCAGGACAAATGGACAGCCTATTAGCTTGTCTCACTCAGCTTTAAGGAATTTTTTTAAAGTATTTATAGATAGTATGGGCGTAGGTGTAATAATGATATTTTTTTCTAAGCACTGCAAGAGGCTAGGAGATATGGTAGCTTCTACAATAGTAGTAGCTGAAGAAAGCAATACAAAGCCAATCACCTTAGAAGGTTTGGAAAAGGCTAATGATAACTTAAGTTATTATCTTAGCAAGGAAGAATATGAACTTGTAAAAGAATACTTTGAAAGAAAAGGAACTTTAATAAATGGGGAAGCTTTAAGGCAAGAGTTAAAGCAGTATTTTATTCCGTCATAGCTGATAGCTAAAACTTGTCTATATTGTAATCCTGATTATTTTTACTTAAGCTTGAATTTTCATTTGCAGGATTATTGTGGTAATTAGGATTATTCAAACTTCTAGAGGGGTCATAATTATGGTT
>JAAYTB010000023.1 GCA_012523855.1 Clostridia bacterium | reverse complement strand
TTTAATATATTTTGCACAGAACAGCAGTTACTTATATTATACATATTTTTTAAGGGTCAATCAAGACCTTTTTATCACTTTATGCGTTATTTTTTATCCCTTTACCTGTTTACCTTAAACCCCTAATCAGTTTTTGTTCTTATTTATGTTTTTTAGTTTCTCCTTAAAAGATAATTTTAGTTAAGGTCACTGCCATAATAATAGCAGTAAGGTCTGCTAAAAGAGCAGCCCAGAGGGTATGCCTTATTTTTTTTACCCCTACCGACCCATAGTATACCGTTAAAGTATAAAAAATAGTTTCCGTTGTGCCCATTATTATAGAGGCTGTTATTCCTATGAAACTATCGGCACCATATTGCTTTAATATATCTGTAAAGACCCCAATGGCTCCACTACCAGAGAGAGGCTTAATAAAGATTAAAGGCACAATTTCCTTAGGTAAACCTATAATTTTAACTATTGGAGCCATGAGGGAAGTAAAAAAATCCAAGGAGCCTGAAGCTCTAAAAACCCCTACAGCTACAAGCATTGCCAATAAATAAGGAAATATTCTTATACAAATAGAAATTCCATCCTTGGCACCTTCTACAAAACATTCATAAACCTTTACACCTTTAACTATGCCATATAAAGTAACAGATCCCACTATTATAGGGATTATGGCTAATATTATGTAATTCATGTCAACCCATAACCTCCTAAAAAAAATTTTCAAGTATCTTGCAACATACAACTCCAACTATGCAAGCTGTAGCAGTAGCTATTATAGCAGGAAGTATAATCAACCCTGGATTGGTTGAACCTGCTGCAGCCCTTAGAGAGATTACAGTTGCCGGCAATAATTGTATGCAGGCTGCGTTCATCACAAGAAACAAGGCCATATCATCACTGGCAGTATCCTTATCTGGATTTAACCGTTGCATTTCCTCCATTGCCTTTATGCCGAAGGGGGTGGCAGCGTTGGAAAGGCCCATCATATTGGCAGTTAAATTCATAACTATAGCTCCTAAAGCACTTTTATCCTTCCCAGCAGCCTTGTATATCCTTTTTAAAATGGGTTCCATAAGTCCAGCTAGCTTTCCAGTCAAGCCGCTTTTTTCAGCTATTTTCATTACTCCACACCATAGGCATAGAAGGCCAACCATACCTATAACTAATTCCACAGGATCGTTGGCAGCCTTAATAATTGCTTGGGACATTAATTCTCCTTTACCGGTGAACAAGCCAATAGAAATTCCAAAAATCAATATTAAGAACCATATGTAATTAATCAATTTAGCCCTCCTAAAAACTTAATTCCTAAGACATTTATATGAGTCTTCTCTATGGTTACGAACTAAATAATTAATTTAAATTACAAATATTACTTTTTTATTGAAATTGCTATTATTAAGTGATACCATTTATAATAGCAACAATAAAAATGGAGGACAAAATGATTCTAAGAGACATAATGAAATATATTGAAAGCGAATATGAAGTAATCAACAGGACTCCTTGCGAAGTATGTGGAGGAGAGTTTATTACAGAGGGCCTTCAGATTTCTCTAGTAGATGGGGATCCCTTTGATGTTTGCGAATGTGTTTGTTCTAGCTGTGGTCATGAAAAGGAGTTTATGTTTTTTGCTCCTTTCATATATGAAAAATCTTATAAATATAAACATAATCTAAACTAAAGGAGACTACTTATTATGGATCAGAACAATTTAGATATGGCAAGACAAGATATCGACGAAGCACTAAAGCTTATTGAGGATATGGAAGCAGCCTTAACTGCGGAAGAATCCCCTAAAGAAATAATTAAAGAGAAGTTTAGCTTTCTATCTAAAAAAGTTCAAGAATTAGAGGACTTACTAAGATCTGAAGGAATTATTTAGTCAATGGCAGCCTTATGATTTATAACTCATGAGGCTGCCATTCTAATTGTAAAGTGTATCCATATTCTTTCAGCCATTTTACCCATTTCTTATAATTGGGCATATACTTTTCTACTTCCTGCCAATAGTTACTTGAATGGTTTCTATGGATTATATGGCAAAGTTCATGAACTACTACATAGTCCAGCAGCTCTAAGGGTGCCATTATAAGCTTACTGTAGTAATCGGTTCTTTCCTTAAAAATCTTTTTAGCCATTTTCTTATATAGCTGCAAGATTATATCTTTGGCAGCCTCTATCCTAGCCTCTCCCTCTAAATAAGTAGGTAGAATAAGCTTAAATTTACCCTGCTCAAAGCCTGCAGCTATCCTATTATCCTTATCTCCTTCTACAGTTAAAGGATAGGCCTTGCCTAAATAAAAGAGCCTTTCTCCTGTCTTGAATTCTAGGTAAAGCCTGTTTGAAAGTCTCTTTTCTATGACTTGCAACCTTTTGACAATCCAGCTTTCCCTATCTCTTAAAAACTTATTAATAAATTCATTGCTGCAATTATTTGGAGCCTTAATCACCATTTCTTTTTTGTCATTTATAGATAATTCTATAGTTTTTCTCTTAGACCTAATTACATTATATTGAATAATTTTATCTTCTATTTGAAATTTTCCCAAATTCATTTCCTCCTAAGGTAATACTTGTTGTATAATTAAAATATCAACTGTTTATCGGTCCTTATCATTTTAAAGGACTTCATTATATCTTTCAACAACTTATCCAGGAGGCTAAGAAAAAATGAAAAAGAAAAAAACACTAATGATAATTGCTATATCAATACTATTAGCTTCTATACCAGTCCTAGTTTATGTAATAACCTTAAATAAAGACAATGGGAAAACTAATAAAACTGTTAAAAGAGAAAAAATCGAAAAAAAAGAAAACCCTTCTCCTGGGGCCAAGTCTAATAAGGCTGATAAGCCAGACAGCAAGAAGGATGAAATTCCAACTATAGCTAACATAGAAGTAAACCAGCCTGGAAAATGGGGAAACAATCCAGGAAATATCCTTAATGGTGGTAGCTTTGCTTTACAAGACAACTACTTATATTTTAGCAATGCAGAAATACTACAAATTGATAGTACTATATCCTCAGTGCCTATATGTCGTAGTAAAGAAGATGGTATAACAGCTCTTACAAAATTACAATCCAATAACTATCCTCACGACCTTAATCTTGCAGGTCAATGGATTTATTTTGTTGTTGCACCAGATGGAGATTTATGCAGAATAAAACTTAATGGTTCGGAACTGGAGATCATTGACAGCGGTAATATTAAAAATTTAATTATCTTTGATAATGTCCTTTATTATCTTCTAAATGACAATCTATATAAAAGAAGCCTGAATAATTTGCAAGAAAAGCAGTTACTGGTGGAAAATGTTAGTTATTTCACCTTCTCTCAAGACGGTAAAACCATATTTTATTGCCCTCTTGCTAATAATTTTCTTGGTGTCCTCTCAGGTATAGCCAGTAATGAGATCTATTCCATTGATACTAAGGGCGAAAATAATAGACATATCTTTACTGATGACAGAGAAACTAATATAGAATCATTTTTTGTTTATAAAAACTACATATACTTTACTCCAACTAAATGGGATAGTTCAACCTATTCCCCCGAATTCAGCTCTTATATAGTTAGGCTGGACTACACAAGTTCTGACCCTAAAGCAGAACAGTTTATATATATATCAGAAGATAGAAGCAGTATAAGCCTATATGAAAACTATCTATACTACGGTATAAACAACTATAAGGAAAACTCTCTCACCCTTTATAGAAGAAACCTAGACGATGATTCAGTGGAAAGCTTGACTATAAACAACTTTACTACTCTCTGTACAAGAATACAATCTTTCGGTGACAAAGTTTATTTTATAACCTTAGATAAGATTGATCTTAAAAATACAACTAGCTGTAGCTTATACTGTTTGGATTTTCATAAGAAAAGTATACTGCGAAATAAAACTGACGATTTCAATATCTATGGCACACTGCTTAATTAGAGAAAAGCAAAAATAGAGCCCTGCAGGGCTCTATTTTTTTATAGTTCTACTTTGTAGATTCTCTTTCAATAATCTGGTAAGGAAGAATGTAATTTTTCTCCCCTAATTCTTTATTGTTTATGATTTTTATTAGCATTCTCATACCTACAGATCCCATGTCATACATTGGAACTCCTACTGTTGTTAGCTTTGGATAGAAGATAGATGAAGAATAGATATTATCAAATCCTATTACATCAACCTCTTCTGGTACCTTTATATTCTTCTCTCTTAGGGCATTTATTGCACCCATGGCAATTTCATCAGAAGCACAGAAGAGAGCATCAAATTTACCTTTCTCAAGGATCTTATTAACTCCCTCATAGCCTTCACGGGCCTTTAATTCACCGAAGTAAACAAGATTTTCATCTACTTCTAAGCCCATTTCCTTTAAGGCATCTTGGTAACCAAAGTATCTAACTGCAGCTGCATTAACTTCGTCCTTATGTACTCCAATATAGGCAACCTTCTTATTTCCCTTGGCTAGTAGGTTCATAGTTGCATCGTATGCTGCCTCCCTATTATCGATGGATACACTTGGGAAGGTCTTATCCTTATCTGAAGTAACTACCAAAACTGTTTTTAAATCTAGTTCTTTTATAAGGTCTAGAATCTCCATTTCTAGAGAACTACTCATATATAGAACTCCATCCACCATTTTTTCCTTAAGAACTCTTAAGTATTCCTTTTCCTTTTCAATGTCTGAATCGGAATTGCAAAGCATTATATTATAATCATATATATTAGCTACGTCCTCTGTTCCTCTTACTACTTCAGGATAAAACTGGCTGGATATATCCGGTATCAATATACCAATGGTTCTCGTCCTTTGAGTTTTTAAGCTTCTTGCTACAATATTTGGTCTATAGCCTAGCTTGTCTATAGCTTCCTTTACTTTCTTTTTTGTATCTTCATTTACTACGTCAACATCATTTAATACTCTGGAAACTGTTGCTATGGAAACTCCCGCCTCCCTGGCAACATCCTTAATTGAAACCGACATCATAACCACTCCCTATTGGTATAATATTTCCCCAACCCTTCTACTCTGAAGCTTAACGGGAAAGTCTACTTATATTATACTTATAAATTGAAAACTTTACAAGAATCTTTTACATTTTTATGAAAATCTCATGAAACTATTATTTATTTTTTACTGCCCTTAGAATAAACTTCTGCTATAGCTGTAAAACCTAGTTCCTTTAAACATTTAATGATAATTTCCTTCAATTTATTACTTTCAATTTTATCAACAGCTAACTTTCTAATTTCACTCATAATCATGCGGGATATATTTTCCGAATCAGACTCATTTATTGATTTCCTTGCCTCGTCTGAAGCTCTTTCAAGAGATAGGATAATCTTCCTTATTCGGAATTCTTGGAGCCTGCCATCTTTTTTTATAACCTTCATATTGATACCCCCCTTTGTTTTTATTACTTCTTATATACATTTTACAAAATTATAGAGCTTTTTGAAAGTGGTTTTCAGAATTATCCGACTCTTTGACTTAAAAATTTTCAATGACAGATAAGTAAAAGGACCAAGCCATTATGTCCTGGTCCTTTTTGTTAAACTGAAAATACCTATTAAAGGCAAGTTCTTTATAGATAAGTAGTTACAAATTTTATAGAATATAAATCGCAAATTACTATGTCATCACTATCTGCTTCTTGTATCACCACGTAGTCTATTCCTACATTTAACAATGTACCTCTTCTATCTGTAAGCATACTTTCCCCTATCAAAAACTCAATTCTTACAGTTCTGCCGATTTGAGTTACTAGATAGCCTTGTGTCCATTGGTAATCTTCAGCAGTTGGTTGTAATAGTCCTAAGCCTGGGGCAACCTGTTGTGGAACCTGCTGCCTTCCTTGGTCTGCGGAGCCAGTAGCTTGTTGACCTGTACCTACACTAATTGTTGGCTCTTGAACCCCGCTACCTGGGGTAACGGTAAAGCCTGGTGATCCAGGTGGTGTTGTCCCCCAAAAGATAGGTACTGGTGAACCAGCTGAATAGCCCAGAGTTCCTGGGGAAAATTCTCCCGCCGTAGTACCAGGTACAAACTCTCTCATTTCCTCCATAGATAAATTCTCTTCACTCATAGAATCCTCCTGAAAAATTACTTATACCAGCAAAAAATATATGTTAGATTATTCTTACTAAATTATTATATGTTGCAGTACTGAGATGGTTACAAATTAGAATTAAGTTTATAAAGAAATTATTCAATACCTATGCCCTAAAGGCAGCAATAATCACATATATAATCAATCCAAACAATAAAACTATAGATATTAACCTCAAGGTTCTACCAAAGAATAATAGGAGAATCCAACCTACAAAGCAGCACAAGATCCACACTGTTAGATTGCCTAAACATCCAAGTTTATCAAGCTTGCTTCCAAGTTTAAACATAAGGAATATTATGGTGCCTACTAATGCAGAAATAACAAATACTAAAAAACCCATAAAATCACTTCTTACAACACTACCTTTACCTTGCTACTTACTATAATTATTATGATGATATTGTGATAAATAAAACTAAAGCTTTTAGAAGTATGAATATATTATTTTAATTGATATAGCCCAGGGCTTATAATACTGTGCTTATTTTGATATAATTATAAAAAGAAATTATGAATTACTTTTCCAATGATTAATGGAGGTGTCGAAATGAACACTACTCAGAAAGATAATTATATAAGTCCTGATGAATATGAGGTACTACAGTCTAAATATGACTGCAAAACAGAATATGCTGATGGGGAAATAGGGTAAGCTCAAGCACTGCTAGCCGTGATAGAGTTTTTAAG
>JAAYTB010000145.1 GCA_012523855.1 Clostridia bacterium | reverse complement strand
TATCTTGGTTCAATTTTATCTTTTAAAAAGACCAAGTTATAATAATTAGAAACTTTGCTGTGGCAAAACATATTATTATGGACCTTTCCTACATAAAGTTTACTTAGTAACAAAACAAAAGGCCTTTCTTTCCTTTTACTTTGTTACATTAAAAAGAAAGAAAGACCTTTTAACGTAACAGTGGATGAAATATTACATCGCAAACCTAAAGATAGATTTTTCGTTTAGAGGCTATACTCCCATCCTCTAACACTTAACGCGTAATACCTGCTCTGCTACAGCTATTATTTCTATTTACTTTTAACTTAGGTATATTATAGCATAATGAAAAGTAGCTGTCTATATTTATTTTTCCTATAATAAAACAAAAAAAATCGAGCCAAAATTTAAGCTCGATTTTTATATTTTTAAAGGTTTTGTCACATATATTCTAAAAGTATCTTTTATATCTGTTCCACTTTCAGTTATATTCAATCCTAATAAAGGCATAATTTGCACACAAAGGCTTATCAGCATTATAGTTTTCCATTTCTTCATTTGCACATCACCTCACATTATTATAGCAGGCGGTTCTTTTCGTTATTCCTAATTATATTGTTTCTATTTTTAAATTAAATATACATTTATTAATTTAATTGTCCCCTATCTTATCAGCCTTTGCAATTTTACTATTTATTTGCGCCTTATAGTATTCTACTAGCTCAGGATATTGTTGCAAATCCTCTAGTCCTTTTTCTGTAAGCTTATAGACTCCTTTTTTCACTCTTTCAAACCATCCATAATAATTTTGATTTAAAATAGAGGTTGTCTTTTTATTATCACTGCCAAGTTCCCTAAGCTCCTTTGTAGATAAAGGGCCATATTGTTGCAGGGAAGTGGCTATTAATATAGAGGCTTCCCTATAGGCTGTCACTAGCTTCTTACCTTTACTACCTCCTTTGTTTAAATCCATCTTTCTTCCTTCTATCTCTTTTATCAAGAGCTTTCTTTTCTTCTTGCTAGCCTGTATACTTTTATTTCTATCAAAGGGTACAGGTTCTAGTGCCACTTCTACTGTCCTTAATCCTTTTTTTATGTCCACTAATATTAAACCTAGTTCCAATCGCCTTAATAAATGTAAGCTATCCTTCCATTTAGCATTTATCTTGAATTTTTTTTGCTTTGGTATAGCTATATAAACGAGATCAGCAGTCCTCTGCCTAATAACTGCCTGAGTTAACAGACTTACTGTAAGGTTTTTCTTTAACTCTATAATAATAAGCTCTTCTTCTTTTAGGGCTGTTATGTCACAAGCTTTCACTTCTCCATTAACCTTGTAGCCTAAAGCTTCAAAATACTCCTTCACTGGAGGGTATAAATCTTCTTCCTTTAGTTCATCCTTCATTTTTACTCACCTTTTTACTTAGTTCTTAAATCTATTATACTGATTGATTAAGCTTTCTACAAAGAAAATTTAAGGTCCTTTCAATTATAAAAAAATATAAAAGTGGAATCTTATTAATAAAGCTTATTTCATATATTTCTCTAAGTGAGAAATTATGTTATAATTGTTTCATCTATATGCAGTTTAATATAAACTTAATCAGAGAAAAGACCCTGACAATGGAGCTTTATGTTTATTTTACTCTAATAATTTGTAAGGAGCGTTTTTATGAAAACTTTATTGATAACTGATTCTTGTTCTGACCTACCGGTTAAATACGCAGAAGATAATAATATAGTAATAATGCCCTTGTCTTATAATTTTAAGGGCAAGAGCTACCAGGATGACTTTGGTAAATCTATAAGCTATAAGGATTTTTATAGTGAAGTGAGAAATGGCGAAATGCCTTCTACTTCTCAAATAAATCCTTCTACCTTCGAAGAAACTTTCCGCAAATACGTATCTCAGGGCTATTCTTTAATTTACATAGCCTTTTCCTCTGCCTTAAGCGGTACACACAACAGCGCCTGCATTGCAAGAGATACAATACTAGAGGAAAATCCAGAAGCAGATATCTCTGTTATTGATTCTAAATGTGCTTCTTTAGGCCTAGGTCTATTAGTTTATAACGCTTGTGAAAGGCTAAAATCCGGAGTCTCTAAGGAAGAGCTTGTTAACTGGGTAGAGAATAACAAGTTAAAACTCAACCATTGGTTTACCGTAGATGACCTCCATCACCTTAAGAGAGGGGGAAGAGTTTCTTCCACCAGTGCTATTTTAGGTACCTTGCTGGATATAAAGCCTATACTTATTGTTAATAAGGAAGGTAAGCTAATTCCTGTAGCTAAGGTTAAGGGAAGAAAGAAATCTATCAAAACCTTGCTAGAGGCATTAAAAGAAAGAATCGTAGATCCAGAAAATCAAGTTATAGCTATAAGCCACGGCGATTGCGAGGAAGATGCAAGATTCCTTGAAAGGTTGATTAAGGAATCTATCAATGTTAAAGATATTATCTTTAACTATATAGGACCAGTTATAGGATCCCATTCAGGTCCAGGAACTATTACCGTCTTCTTCTTTGGTAAAGAAAGAGAAGAAAATTAGTTGACAATGACAATTATCATAAAAGGCTTTTTCGTAACTTAATACGAAAAAGCCTTTTATACTTTATTAAAAGATTATCTTTTAGCAAAAAGCTCTGCTATTTTTACAATAACCTCTACTACCTTCTCTAAAGACTGAATTGGTAGATATTCAAACTTTCCGTGGAAATTCTCTCCTCCAGCAAAGATATTAGGTGTAGGAAGTCCCATGAAGCTTAATCTTGAACCATCAGTGCCACCTCTTATAGGTCTTACTATAGGCTTAACCCCAACAGCTTCCATAGCTTGGTAGGCAAGATCTACTATATACTTATCTTCATCAATTTTCTCCTTCATATTATAGTATTGATCCTTTAAGTCTAGTATAACAGTTCCTTCTCCATACTTTTTGTTCATTTCCTCTACAAGATCTACTACAAACTGCTTTCTTCTTTCAAAGCTTTCCCTGCTAAAGTCTCTGATAAGATAATGTAAATTGGTCTCTTCTACTTCACCATTCATGGAGTTTAAATGATAGAAGCCGTCATAACCTGCTGTCTTTTCTGGCACCTGGTCTGCTGGAAAGCTTCCTATTATGTCATTAGCAATTATTATTGAGTTTTTCATCTTTCCTGCGGCATATCCAGGATGAACATTTCTTCCTTTAATCTTAATTTTTGCTGATGCTGCGTTAAAGCTCTCGTATTCCAATTCTCCTATTTTACCACCATCTACGGTGTAAGCTAAATCTGCTCCAAACTTTTCTACATTAAAGTGGTCTGCACCGCGACCAACCTCTTCATCAGGAGTAAATCCAATCTTTATAGTACCATGCTTAATTTCAGGATGGGCTATTAGATACTCCATAGCACTAAGTATGCCTGCTATTCCTGCCTTATCATCAGCACCTAAGAGGGTTGTTCCATCTGTGGTTATCAAATCCTGGCCAATATATTCTTTTAACTCTGGAGACTCCATAGAAGATAAAACCACATTTTCTTCCTTGTTAAGAACTATATCTCCTCCATCATAGTTTTTAACTATTTGAGGATTAACATTTTCCCCACTCATATCTGGTGATGTATCCATATGAGCAATAAAGCCTATAACAGGTACTTTCTTATCTATATTAGAAGGAAGCTCTGCCATTACGTATCCATTTTCATCTAAAGATACATTTTTCAGACCCATTTCCTCCATTTCCTTCACTAATTCCCTTGCCAAATTCAGCTGTTTTGCAGTACTTGGCACTGTGGTAGAATCCTCATCGGATCTTGTATCGATTTTTACATACTTTAAAAATCTTTCAACTACTGTTGTCATATAAATTTCCCCTTTTTTATTATATTTTTATGTAATAATGAATCTTGCCTTAGTATCTCTTATTATATATTAATAGGCTCACCAATTTTACTAAAGCAATTCAAATTGATAATCTTACCACTTAGATATCTAACTGCAACTATTATATCAAATATGCTAGTTTCAAACAAACCTCTACTGTATCTGGCCAATAGCAGAATCCTCCCCTTTGCATATTATATATATGAGACTTTTAACTCTGCATTTTATGAAAACTTGGGACTTTAGGGAGTATGTGAGGAAATATAGAAGATGCTGAGCACCTAGGTAGACTATAGGTGATCAGCATCTTTTTACCTTAAAAAAAGAGGTAGGTCTGGGGGAAGCTTGTGTAAATGTGATGTGTCGTTTAGCTTTCTTATAGTTTTTTCTCCGCTTTCATTTATTCTTAAACGGCTTATGCTCCCCAGGCTTATATCAAAGGATATGTTTCTTTTAAAGGCTTCCTCCAACTCCAACCACCAAGATATAATTGCTATGGCAGTACCACTATGAGTAACTATAACTACCCTTTCCTCAGAGGAAGCATTTATGCGATCCATGAAGTCAAAAACTCTGTCATTAAACATTTTCCAACTTTCTGCATTTGGATAGGGTACCCAATCCCAGGCTGGCTCCCTGAAGGGAAGGAGAATCTTTTCTGCTTCTTTTTTACTTAGATTTGCTGCATTACCGTTGCAGAGCTCTCTCAACTCTTCAAAAGCCAAGGGTTCCTTATGAATAAACTTGCCAATTATCTCTGCAGTTTCCCAAGCTCTTTCCAAGTCGCTGCAAAAAAAGTCAAAACTCCTTTTCTTTAAAATACCAGCTAACCTTTCACCCACTGCTTCAGCCTGCTTTTTTCCCTTCTCCGTTAACAGGGAGTTTGTCCACCCTCCTGTTAAGGCTTCACCTTTAAGGTTAAAAGCCTCTCCGTGCCTTACAATAATCAGCTCTTTAATCATTAGTCCCCTCCTATCTTATTTAAATGTGTTTTTAACCTTTCATATCCTGCAATTACTTTTGAATCCCAAGCATATCCTCTACTCGCTCGTTCATATAGTTATAGGCATCTATGATTCCTTGATTGTAAAACTCCGGTGCTAAATTTTCTATAATAAAATCTAAGATCATAGATGCAGCTAATTGTCCTAGCTCTTCCTCTCTTTCAGTGTAGAAATAATGGCGAAGATCGCTGATCATCTCTTCTCGCTTTTCTTTGCTTATATTGATTTTATTTCCTTTCCTACTCATCTCTATCCCTCATTGCTTAAATTTGGTTTATATATCCTTCTATTTTCTAAGGACCATAATCTCTCAGAGAAACTGCCTCCATCTATCTCCTTAGTAACCTTTGTCATATCATATATTCTAGCATCTATGATGTCCAAATAGTGTAATACTTCTGCCTCAGGAATCATAGGTTTCACAGGACTTCCATACTCAGGCTCATAGTGATGGGAAAGAATCATGTGCTGAAGAAGCATTACTACTTCCTTATCTACCCCCAAGCGCTGTCCTACAAGCTCTAAATTTTTAATCCCTTGGATGATATGTCCAAGAAGTGTACCTTCAACGGTATAATCGCTAACTATGCCAAGCTGGCTAGAATCCATTTCTTCTATTTTTGCTAGGTCATGTAGAATTACTCCGGCATAAAGTAAATCCTTATTTAAATTTGTATATACTTCACAGAGCTTTTCTGCTGCCTTAAGCATAGTAGAAACATGGTATAAAAGGCCGGACCTTACAGCATGATGGTTTTTCTTTGCTGCAGGATAGTACATGATCTTCTCTTTCTTTTCCTCTATCATAGTACTGACAATCTTCTGGATATCTGTATTTTTCATATTGTCTACAAAGCCTTTTATAAAGTTATACATTTCTTCTGCTGGAAAGGGTGCTGTAGGTACAAATTCCGAAACATCTAGCTTATCTTCTTCAGTAGAAGGCCTTATTCTTTCAATTTTTAATTGCAAGGAATTTTGCCAAGAAAGCACTGTACCCCTGACCTTTATAAGGGTATTAGCGGAATATCTTTTTTCCTCCTCTGCTGATACCTCCCAGAGCTTACCATTAATCTCACCAGTTTTATCTGCTAAAGTAAAATCTAAATACTTTTTATTATTACTGTTAGTTGTCTTACAATCTACAGACTTTACAAGGTAAAAACCTTCAATTTTTTTACCTTGCTGAAACTCATTTATATTAGTCATTAAAATAGATCTCCCTTCAAAAATAGTTATGTATTCTAGATACTCTACTTATTATTATAAGGTATTTATATGCAAAAAAACACCATACATATTTAATCATTGCCATAGTAAAGATAAATCTTTCAATATTATAATTTAAAGCCTTGTTTTATTGATATAATATAATAATGAAGATTATACCAATAATCAAAGGGAGGTGCTCCTATGAAGATAAATATACCCCAAAGGGTTCAATTCATAATAAATCAATTAGAAAAACAAGGCTATGAAGCTTTTGCTGTAGGTGGCTGCGTTAGAGACAGCATACTAGGAAGAAAGCCTAATGATTGGGACATTACTACCAACGCTCTACCAGAGGCTATTGTTAAAAGTTTCAACCACACTATTCCTACAGGGATTAAACATGGAACTATTACGGTAATGATAGATAATCTTCCCTTCGAAGTTACTACCTATAGAATAGATGGAGAATATACAGATAATCGCCATCCTGATGAAGTTATATTTACTTCTAAATTAGAGGAAGACTTAAGCCGAAGGGATTTTACCATTAATGCTATGGCCTATAATTATAATCAGGGTTTAGTTGACCCTTTCAATGGCTTGAAAGATCTAGAGGAAGGCCTGATAAAAACTGTAGGCAGTGCCCATGATCGCTTTAATGAGGACGCCTTAAGAATGATTAGGGCCATAAGATTTTCCTGTCAGCTAGGCTTCGGTTTAGAAGATAAAACCTTTGAAGCTATAAAATTAAACTGTGAATTAATTAAAAAGGTAAGCATTGAAAGAATAAGGGAAGAGTTTTCAAAAATACTAGTTTCTAAGGAAGCTTCCCGGGGCATAGACAACTTAAGAGTCAGCGGACTTTTACAATATTTCCTGCCAGAAGTGCTGGCTATGTTTGGTTTTGATCAAAGAAATCCTCACCATGATAAAGACATATATTATCATACACTGATGGTTGTGGATAACACAGAACCTAAACTGACTGTAAGGCTAGCAGCACTCCTTCATGACATAGCTAAACCAGTAACCTTTTCCTTAGACGAAAAAGGCATTGGCCACTTTTATACCCATGAAGTTAAAGGCAAGGAAATGTGTGAATACATATTAAAAAGATTGCGATACGATAATGATACTATAAAAAAGGTTTCTAATCTGGTCTTTGATCATATGTCTAGATATAGCAATTTGAAGAAGTCCACAATTAAAAAGGTAATTAATCGTGTGGGGAAGGAGAATCTAGAGGACTTATTTAATTTACAAGAAGCTGATATTAAAGGCAGCGCTCCTCCTTTCGACTTTTCCGGTATCCACCGTTTAAGAATAAAATCTAAAGAGATCTTAGAACAGAAGGAACCCCTAAATGTGAAAGACCTTGCTCTAAAAGGTGACCATTTGATAAAATTAGGCTTAAAACCAGGTAAGCTTATAGGGGAAATCTTAAATTACTTAATAGAAAAGGTCCTAGAAGATCCTGAGCTAAACAAGAAGGAACAGCTAGAGGAAATGGCTTTAGAATATATAGAAAAAAGTAGAGAAGAAAGAGGTAAGAAAGATGAATAAGAAAATTGGATTTATTGGCTGTGGAAACATGGGGCAGGCCATGATAGCTGGCATAATAAAATCAGGAATTACTCAAGGAGAAAAGATTATAGTATCTGATAGGAATGGAAGTTACCTTAATAAGGTAACAGAGGAATTTGGAGTTTTGACCACTGTGGATAACACAGAAGCAGCCTCCTTTAGCGATATTATAATACTAGCAGTAAAACCTAACATATATGGAGATGTTATTAAGGAGATTAGTTCTTCTGTAAAAGAAGATGTGCTAATTGTAACAATAGCTGCAGGGATAAGCATAGATTTTGTGGAAAGAGCCTTTGGCCGGGATATGAAAGTAATTAGAACAATGCCAAACACCCCTGCCCTAGTAGGAGAAGGTATGACCGCTCTTTCAAAAAATATTAGGGTATCAGAGGAAGAACTAGATCAAGTAGTTTCTATCTTCCAAAGTTTTGGCCAGGCAGAAGTAATAGATGAAAAACTAATGGATTCTATCCCTGCTATTAGCGGATCATCACCAGCCTATGTATTTATGATGATCGAAGCTCTAGCAGACGGTGCTGTACTTAGAGGCATGGCAAGGGATAAGGCCTATAAATTTGCTGCTCAGGCAGTGTATGGCTCAGCTAAAATGGTGCTGGAAACCGGTGAACACCCAGCTTTTTTAAAGGATAAGGTTTGCTCTCCTGCAGGGACTACTATAGAGGCTGTTTACTCTTTAGAGCAGAATAACTTCAGAGGAAGTATAATCTCTGCTATGGAAAGTTGCACACAAAAAGCTATAGATATGAGCAAGGATAAGTAGTTGTATTAAAAAAATTTAAAAAATTTATTTTTATTTCTAAATAAATTGTCGAAAAAAGGCAGTAAAATCTCTTAACCCCTCATGTAAAGAGCTTTTACTGCTTTTTGTGGATAACTTTCACTTTAAAAGCTTGTCCTGTGTATAACTTCCCTTTTTTCTGTGGATTACGTGGATAACTTTGTGGATAACTTGTTGGTTTTGTCCACTAACCTGTGGATAACCATGTGACTAATGTGACTAACTTTATTGATTTCACTTATTTATCAAATATATGCACAATTGTGAATAGAGTTATCCACATTATCCTCATGAATTTTCTTCCAACAGCTTTCTCCATTTTTTACGAAAAAACTCCCATCTAATAGTCTTCTATTGTCTTTTCTTGTAGAAAGCCCATAACTTCAGCATTTTCGCCGATTTTGCAATAAGGAAGGGTTATTGACTTTTCTATAGGATCATAAGGATTATAATTTTTCAAATAAAAATGGGTTAAACTGGATAAGTGAAAATTCACCAGCTCCATTCCCAAAACTAGTATGTCATTATTATATTCTTTTAATACCTATTTTTCGAAATATTCTACTAAGCTCTTTAAAGGAAAATACTTTGTCCCCGTTTCCTTATTTCCATAACTTCTGTGGAGGCCCCCCCTGCTTCTGATTTAAACTTTGAACATACATCAAAGTTTCCCCAAAAATGCATAGGAACTAGATACTTAGGCTTTAGTTTTTCTATAAAATACAAGCCACCCTTGGAGTAGTTATGCTCTAGTCTTGGGTCTACAGGAAAGAAGGCTATATCAATTTTTTCCCCAAGTATTTTTTCTACTTCTTCCTTAAAGGAACGGTCTGCCTTCTCTATCTCTTCTGCAGTATCATCCCACCAATACCACCAGTTTAAATCCCCAGCATGGAAAATATTTATTCCATCCACATATACCATAAAGGATAGACCTATGTCCGTAGAGCCATAGCTTTTTACCTTTACAGCTTTCAGGTCTATTTCCTCATAAGATCCCATAAAGTTTACATTGCTAACTTCTTCCTCAAGTTCAATGTCATCACTTAAAACATATTCTATATCCGGTCTCCAAAAACGCCACTTTAAAATTACAGGATTAAAATGGTCCCCATGGCTATGGGAGGAAAATACAATTACATCTTTATGAATTTTTAAATCTTCTTCTCCTACTACACCATTAGATAGACTTCTATGCCCCTTTTCACTTTCATCCTTAAAGTAGTCAAAAATCAATAAATGATTCTCCGTTTCTACCGCAAAACCGCTATGGTCTAAATAGGTAATTTTTACTTTTTCTAAATGCACACCTACACCTCCAGGTAATATAGTTATCCTCTTCCATTATTTATCGTCAATTCTCTAACACTATGCTAGATTAGCTTCTTTAGTTGTTAAAATAAAGATTATCAGTATGACTTTACTATTATATTATCTCCCTTGAGCCTATAATAATCCAATGATATAATGAATTCAACAATTTATTAGGAGGAATGACTATGAAGTTTAGATTTGAGCATAATAACATAAACGTATTAGATTTAGATCGAAGCCTTGCTTTTTATAAAGAGGCCTTAGGACTTGTGGAAGTAAAAAGAATGGAGGCTTCAGACGGAAGCTTTATTCTTGTTTATCTTGGAGATGGAACTACTGGACATATGCTTGAGCTTACATGGTTAAAGGACAGAAAGGAAGCCTATGATCTTGGAGATAATGAATTTCATATAGCCTTAAGAGTAGACGACTATGAAGCTGCTCATTCACACCATGAAAAGATGGGTTGCATCTGCTTTGAAAATCCAGAAATGGGTATATACTTTATAAATGATCCAGATGATTACTGGATTGAAATATTGCCTAGCAAATAGCTTCTTAAAAATAGGGGTAATTCTGTGGAATACAGGATTACCCTTATTTTAATATGCCACTTCCTACAGATACTCAACTTTTTAACCAAAATCTATAAATATATTTGATTTATTGTTATTTTTTTAACAATATTGTGCTATAATAATGTATTATAATTAAAAAAATTGGTGTTTTTTAATGCCAAGCTGTAGAGAAGGTGGTTATTATGTTTAATTTTGAACATCCATTAAAGATGCTAAAGCATCAAACCTTAAAAGAGGTAGCCCTTTTAGCAAAGGAAGACAAGCTTAATAAATCAGAAATTCGACGTCTGCCCTATAAAATTATCCCTGGTCCAAAGGCAAAATATAGATGCTGTATTTATCATGAGAGAGCTATTATTAAGGAAAGAGCAAAGCTGGCTGCTGGATATGTTCCTAGTGGAGATGAATCTGAAAGTCTTGAGGAAATAAAGAGCAATCAAATGCTCTATGTTATCCCCTCTGCCTGTGACCGATGTCCTATTGATAAGTATCGAGTTACAGAAGTTTGTAGAGGTTGTATCAAGCATAAGTGCATGGAAGTTTGCCCAGTAAATGCAATAAAACTAGTTAACGGACAAGCTTATATTGAGCAGGATCTTTGTAAAGAATGTGGCCTCTGTGCAAAATCTTGTCCTTATAATGCTATATCGGAAGTTATGCGACCTTGTAAGAGAGCTTGCCCAACTGAAGCCTTAGATGTAGGTGATGATAGAAGGGCTATAATAAAAGAAGAGAAGTGTGTAAACTGTGGAGCCTGTATGGATATCTGCCCCTTTGGTGCAATATCTGACAGAAGCTATATAACTGATATAGTGAGATCCCTTGAAGACAATAAAGAGGTATATGCAGTAGTAGCTCCAGCTATCACAGGACAATTTGGTCCAACTGTAACTGTTGGCCAAGTTAAGTCTGCCTTTTTACAATTGGGCTTTAAAGACATGATTGAAGCAGCCTGTGGAGCAGATGCGGTAACAGTTCATGAAGCAGATGAGTTCGTTGAAAGAATGGAGAAAGGTGATAGCTACATGACCAATTCCTGCTGTCCTGGATTTGTTAGCTACATTGAAAAAATCTTCCCTGATCAAAAGGATAGGATATCTTCCACTGTCTCTCCAATGATAGCTACAGGTAGACTTATAAAGAAAATAAATCCTGAGGCAGTAGTTGTTTTTGTTGGTCCTTGTACTGCAAAAAAATCTGAGATAACTAATCCCTCCCTTAAGGATGCTGTAGACTATGTTATGACCTTTGAGGAAATAGCAGCTCTCTTTGATGCTTATAAGGTAGACCCTGAAAACTGTGATACCGTTGATAGTAATGATGCTTCCTTATTTGGACGTGGATTTGCTCAAAGTGGCGGTTTAACTGCTGCAGTGCAAAATTATATCAAGGATAAAAATATTGCTATAGAATTTAAGCCTATTAAAGTCAGCGGTAGTACAGAGCTTAAGAAAACTATGACCATGGCTAAGGTTGGTAAGTTAGGTTGTAACTTTATTGAAGGAATGATGTGCTCTGGTGGCTGCATAGGTGGACCTGCTACCATAGTTTCAATGTTAAAATCTAAACCTCAGCTTATTAAGTTTAGCAATGGCTCTGAAAATAAAAATGTCCTATCAAATAAAAAATTGACTGAATTTGAAGGAGTAAATCTAGAAAGATAATTTATTAACCTTATCTATAATAAATTATCAATCTTTATTGACAAAATACCCCATATCATGGTATTATATTTAACAAGTGAGGGAGTAATATGCGCAATATTGCGTGATAAGTCAACATCCTGGTTGCAAAGCCTGGCTTATCGTAAAATATGAGACTCATGTATAGTTTTACTGTACTTGAGTCCTTTAATATTTAAAGCAAAGATCAAGTACGGTAAGGACTTGATCTTTTTTATTGGAGGAGGAAAGTAATGAAAGAGTACTTACAAACATCGAAAGAGGTTCTGCAAAATCTAAAAAGCTCTGCAGAAGGTATTTCTATGGATGAAGCTCAAAAAAGACTTGAGCAAAACGGTAAAAACAAGCTTAAAGAGGCTAAGAAGGATTCTCTCCTTGTACGTTTCTTTAATCAATTGAAGGATCCTATGATCATTATTTTGCTAGCAGCAGCTGGAATTTCTGGTATTACCGCTGCATATTCAGGGGAATCCTTCACAGATGTAATTATCATTCTTGCAGTGGTTATCATTAACTCTGTCTTAGGTGTATATCAAGAAAGTAAGGCAGAAAAGGCTATCGAAGCTTTACAAGCTATATCTGCTGCCACTTCAAAGGTTATTCGTGATGGTAAAATTCAGGTGATTAAAAGCGAAGATCTTGT
>JAAYTB010000002.1 GCA_012523855.1 Clostridia bacterium | reverse complement strand
GTTAGTCAGACTGCAATGACTTCAAAAGGAAATAATGTATGGCAAGTTACCTTAACAGTACCAAGTGCCGCTAAAGGTAAATTAAATATTGTCTTTACAGATGGAAGCAAGTGGGACAATAATAACAATCAAGATTGGAGTATAGATGTAAAGGGACAAGAGCCCCTACCAACTCTTTCTTGGACTCCAGACAAGCCATCTCTAGGAAGTATGGTAACTATAACATATAACGCTGAAGGTAGAGTTTTACAAGACTCCTCTAATGTAAAGATACATTGGGGTTATGATGGGTGGAAAGGTGTTAGTCAGACTGCAATGGTTTCAAAGGGAAGTAATGTATGGGAAGTTACTTTAGAGGTACCATCAGCAGCAAGAAACAACTTAGATTTAGTTTTTACTGATGGAAGCAAGTGGGACAATAATAATTCTCAAGATTGGAATATTTCCCTCAAATAATTAATAAAATAGTCGCTGCTAATAGGTTTCCTTGGGAACTTATATGCAGTGGCTATTTTTATTCCTAAAGTAACCCATTACGAGCTATAGTTATATTATAAATAAGAAAATAATATTATATTAGTATAGTTTGAATAAAATTTGAAAGGTAGGTAATAATTAATATAGTCAAAAGATTTAGAAAATTTTAATAATTACAGAAGGAAAAACTATCTACATGATAGAATATAGTATGTATGTTACCGAGTCAAACTATAATAGGGGGTATCATTATGAAAGACTATAAAACCATAAATCTAAGAAACGTTGGGATAATAGGACATAGTGGATCCGGAAAGACAACGTTAACAGAAGCCTTACTGTATCGTACAAATGCCATTGACCGTATTGGTAAGGTTGAGGATGGAACTACCACAAGTGACTATGATGCAGAGGAAAGAAAAAGACGTATTTCTATATCTGCTTCTATAGCTCCAATTGAATGGAAAAACACCAAAATTAATTTGGTTGATATACCAGGATATTTCGACTTTGTAGGTGAGTACATTCAAGGAATGAGACCAGTAGATGTAGCTATGATAGTTGTGAGCGGTGCTTCAGGAGTTAAAGTAGGAACAGAAAAAGCTTGGAATTATGTTAATAAAATAAAGCTTCCAAGAACCTTCTTTATCAACAAGTTAGACAGAGAAAATAGCAGCTATGAAAAGGTTTTAGAACAATTAAAAGATAAGTTTGGAATTTCAGTTGTGCCAATACAGTACCCAATTGGTGCCGAGGCGGATTTCAAGGGTGTAATTAATGTAATATCAAGAAAAGCCCAAATATTTAACCCCAAGACTAAGAAAATGGAAGAAGCAGAAATACCTGCTGAGCTTATAGAGAAAGTTGATGAATGTAAATTAATGATTACAGAAGCGGTAGCAGAAACAGATGAAAAATTACTAGATAAGTATTTTACTGATGGAGAGTTAAGTGACGAAGAAATATACAAAGGTTTGATTGAAGGATGTGCATCAGGGGATATAGCACCAGTAATGTGTGGAAGCTCTTTGAAGTCTATAGGAATAGATACTTTATTAGAAGATATTGTAGAATGTTTCCCATCCCCAGACTATGCTATTCCTCAAAAAGCTGTGGATTTACAGACTAATGAAGAAGTTTATATTAATCTAAATGAAACAGATCCTTTTTCAGCCTTTATATTTAAAACGATTGCAGACCCATTTGTAGGTAAACTTTCATTGTTCAGAGTTATAACTGGTAAGTTAAAGGCAGATAGTACAGTTTATAATTCTAGTAAGGGTAAGCAAGAGAAGATAGGAAGTTTGTATTACATGAGAGGTAAAAACCAGATTCAAACTTCAGAAATTATAGCAGGGGATATAGGAGCTGTAGCAAAGTTACAGTATACTAATACAGGGGATACCCTCTGCGACTCAAGTCGTAAACTAGTATATGATAAGATGAATTTCCCGGAGCCAGTAATTTCTTTCAGTGCTGTGCCTAAGGCAAAAGGTGATGAGGATAAAATATCATCAGGCTTACAGAAGCTTTTAGATGAGGATCCTACACTTTCTGTTAGCAGAGATAAGGAAAATGCAGAAACAATTATCTCAGGTGCAGGAGAGATTCATTTAGAGGTAGTAGCAAGCAAGTTAAAGAATAAGTTTGGCATAGAGGTAGAACTTCAAGTTCCTAAGGTATCTTATAGGGAGACTATTAAGAAAACTTCAGACGTTCAAGGAAAGCATAAAAAGCAATCTGGAGGCCATGGCCAGTATGGTGACGTATGGATTAAATTTGAGCCTGGTGATGATTCAGACGACCTTCAGTTTGTTGATCAAATAGTAGGTGGAGTAGTTCCTAGACAGTATATCCCTGCAGTGGAAAAGGGATTAAGAGAGAGTATTAGGAAAGGTGTCTTAGCTGGATATCCTGTTATTAGGTTGAAGGCTACTTTACATGATGGTTCTTATCATACTGTAGATTCCTCAGAAATGGCCTTTAAGATAGCAGCATCATTAGCCTATAAAAAAGGAATGGAGGCAGCCAGCCCGGTTTTATTAGAACCTATTATGCATTTGCAAGTAGTGATACCAGATGAATATATGGGAGATATCATTGCAGATATTAATAAAAAGCGAGGAAGAGTTTTAGGTATGGATCCTACTGATAACGGTCAGAGGATTATGGCTGAGGTGCCTATGGCAGAAATGTTTAAGTACGCTACAGATTTGAAATCTATGACTCAAGGCAGAGGAAACTTTAGCTTAAAGTTTGAGAGATATGAAGAGGTTCCAGCAGCGGAAGCGGCGAAAATAATAGAAAGTGCCAAAAAGCAAAATGAGGCAGTTTAAAAAGGTGGCTTTTAGCCACCTTTTTGAGTTCTAATTTTTTACATTAAATTTCTAAAAGTATACATAAAGCTTATAATAATTGGATATAAATAAAAATATATCTTAGTTTATAATGGAAGGGTGCTTTTTCATGTCTCAATATAAGTTAGACATTAAAGGGGATATTAATTTAAGTGATTATAGTAATATCAGTGATTATATTGAATTACTAGACTTAAACGACAGATTTACGGTGACTTTTGATAAAGTCGATGAGGAAGATATAAATATTATATGTAGTTTACTTCAAGAAAAAAGTTTTTCTATATATTCAAAAACAAAAGATAATGGCAAAGTGTATTTATCTGCTATAAAAGAGTCATAGTTTAGTATAAATATAAAAGACTAAAAATATTCCCATTAATAAAATTAATTTTTATGCAGCCAGCAGTACAATGTGTCTATAACTGTATCTGGCTGCTTAATAAATTATTGATTTTATATATTTACTATGGTATAATAGACAATTAGATAGCTTTTAAGCCAATTTAAGTAGGAAATAAACTTTAATATAAATATTCTTAGCATCAGAGCATTGAGTTAGGGCGAAGCTTCTGATGCTTTTCTTTAGGAGGAATAAATATGTCTAGCATTGAAAATCAACCCTTAGAATATATAGTAGCTGAACAATTAGTCAATAAAGGATTAACTATATCTACAGCAGAGTCCTGTACTGGTGGACTTATTTCTGCTACCCTAGTTAATTACCCTGGTATATCTGCAGTGTTAACCCATGGTGTAGTTACCTATTCCAACGAAGCAAAGATGGAACTACTAGGCGTATCTGAGAAAACCTTAGAAAAGTACGGTGCAGTAAGTGAAGAAACTGCTAGAGAAATGGTAGAAGGACTGATAAAACTAACAGGAACTAGGGTAGGAATATCGGTAACAGGTATTGCAGGACCAGGTGGAGGGTCAGAGGAGAAGCCTGTAGGATTAGTTTACGCAGGCCTATATATAGATGGCAGGGTAAAGGTTAAAAAGCTTAATCTATCTGGTGACCGGCAAGAAATTAGAAGTAAAACTGTTACAAGTATTTTGCAGTGGTTAAGAGGAGAGATATAATGGCTCATGGTGGCATTCTATCTACAGTGTTAAAAGTTCTATTTCTTATGGCTTTTATAAGTGTCTATGGAGGAATAAACTATTATATAGGTAAAAGAATTTGGAGAGGCATCTTCTCTCATATAAGCTTTATAAGGAGAAAAGTTTATTGGATAATTCATTGGACTATAGCTTTCTCTTATATTATTGCTGCATTGCTAAGAAAGTATCCTAATAAAGTAGTCCTCTTTTTAGACTTTATTGGTAGTCTATGGCTTGGAGTGCTTTTCTATTTAATTATACTTTTAATCTTTATAGATCTTATTAAACTTCTCTTAAAGAAGTTTGCTAAGAAGAAGGTTGAAAAGATAATAAATAATAGTAAGCTTCAAGTTTCTCTTTCATTAATTGTTGCAATAATGGTTATTGGGCTTTTGATATCAGGACTTTGGTCAGCCTATAACATTAAAGTTTCTACCTATAATGTGACAGTGGAAAAAACTTTAGAAGATAAAGACATGAAAATTGTAATGGTAAGCGATATACATATTGGGAATGTGATAGATGGTGAAAGAGTAAGAAAAATGGTGGATAAAATCAATGAACTCAATCCTGATCTAGTATTGATGGTAGGGGATATTATTGACAGTGAACTGGAGCCTTTTTTAGACTATAATATTAAAGATATTTTTAAGGATATTAAAAGTGTTCATGGTGTCTATGCTGTTCTTGGGAACCATGAGGGTTTTGGTGGAAATACTGAAAGAATTGTAGAAGCCTATGAGGCAGCTGGCTTGAAGGTGCTAGAAGATGAAGTTGTCTTAGTAAATGATAGTATTTACATAGCTGGTAGAGTTGATGTTTCTACTGCTACTAGCAAAAGAATAAATAGAAAATCTGTGAAGGATATCCTAAGTAAAGTTGACAAGAAGAAGCCAATAATAATCATGGACCATCAACCACTAGAATTTGATAAGGTTCAAGCTGCTGGTGTAGATCTCATGGTGTCTGGACATACTCATAGAGGACAATTGGCACCTATAAACCTAATAACATCAAGAATCTTTGAACTAGATTATGGATATATGAAGAAGGGGTCTTTAAATGTTATAGTTTCCAGTGGTTACGGCACTTGGGGACCGCCTATAAGAGTTGGAAGTCAGTCGGAGATTGTTGAAATAAATTTACAGGGGGAAGAAAATGAAGGGGATTATTAAATCAAATTTATTTATGGCATTTGTACTTTTGTTTACTTTTTTTAATATAGCTTTTGCTGCATGGGACATTATTGGATTGATAGGATACGATAACTATAAAGTTTTTGCACAATACATAATTTTTTTGATACCAGTTATAATTTATTTAATCATAACTAGAGAGTCACCTAAGAAGGTCTTTAGTATAAATAAGATTTCTTTTGTAGACATAATGCTATCAATTGTAATAGCCTTTTTAGCTCATCCTGTGGCAGGATTTTTTTCTCAACTGACAGGTTTGTTTTTTGAAAATCCAGTAGAACAGGCTCTTGAAGTTCTACAATCTACGCCTTTCCCCATGCTGCTATTTATGATGGCTATAACTCCTTCCATTTGTGAGGAGGCAGTAACTAGAGGGATATTTCTACATGGATACAAGAAAACTAATATGTTAGTAGCTTGCTTGGCTAATGGAGTGGTTTTTAGCATGCTTCATTTGGATCTACAACAATCCCTTTATACTTTTGTATTGGGTGTAATCTTTGCTTTTATGGTAAGGGTCACTAATTCTATTTGGTCCTCTGTCTTGTGTCATTTTACCTTTAACTCAATAAGTTTAGGTGCTCAGCAATTGCTGAAGATGCTACCTAAAGAGGAAGTAGAGGCTGCATTGGAAGCTTCAGCCCAAACAGGTAATGAAATGACGGCTTTATTCTCTAGTTTTATTATTGCAATACCATTTGCAATAGCAATCGTAGTTATTTTGACAGTGATGTATAAAAGAAATAAAAAGAGAGGAAAATTAGAAGTTCAAGTTGGAGAGATTGATCATTCAAGTAGTGAAGTAGCGGTGAAAGATAACAAAGTAGGAGCCTATTCATCCTTTGCAGTAATTCTAATTGTTTATACTGTGATTATTGTTAAAATAATGGCTTAGTTCTTAACAGTAAATAAAAGATGGACAAAGTGCCAAATGAAAGAAGCCTTCTGACATTTTAATATATTATTTACATTAAAATTTGAGAAAACTATTTAAAATTTTCGTTAAATGGAATATAATATAAGAAGATGTAAAAACGGAGGGGATATTATGGGATATACTTCAAGTAATACTGCACTTTTAGCAGTAGATATACAAAAGGGTTTATTTAGAACGGCAACTTCAGTTTATAAGGCGGAAGAATTATTAAATACGGCAGAAAAGCTTTTACAGGAGGCTCGTGAAGCTGGCATTCAAGTTGTTCATGTACAGCGTTACAATGAAATTTTAGATGCAATAGGAGAAAAAGCCATTAATATGCATCCTAGAATTAGCTTTAAACCTGGGGATCTTATGGTGAGAAAAGAATGGATGAGTGCTTTTCACAAGACCAATCTCCATGAAGTTTTGCAAAGAAAAAATATTGAAAGAATAGTTGTTATGGGACTAGTTACTCAAGGGGCTATCAAGGCTACCTGTCTTCAGGGAAAAGAGTTGGGCTATGAAGTGGTGCTGGTGGCAAATGGTCATAGCAATAATAATAATAATGCACAGCAAATAATAAAAGAGTGGAACGAGACCTTAATGAAGGAGAATATAAGTGTTTTAAAAGCAGAAGATATTTATTTCCTTTAGGTATATTAAGACGGATCTAGTAGGCCAAGTGACCTATTTTTTCCCCTAAAAACTAAAACTTTGATTTTAACAGAGTTTTGTTATATAATAATATATATTTTGCTATTGGGGGAGATGAGCATGAAGTCTATTTATATAGTAATTTCACAAACTGGTACTTGGCTATCTACTCTAATTAAGTTATATACAAAGGAACAGTATAATCACGTTTCTTTAAGTTTAGAGAATAGTCTCAGTGATATGTATAGCTTTGGCAGAATAAATCCAGTGAATCCTTTTAGTGGTGGCTTTGCCCGAGAAAGCATCTATGATGGTGTGTATAAAATGTTTCCTAATTGTAGATGTGCTGTATACAGATTGCGAGTTACAGACGAACAATATGAAAAAATACAAAAAATAATAGAAGACTTTAAGATAAAAAGAGATCAATATAGATACAATTTTCTTGGGTTATTTTTCATAGCTCTACATATGGACAAGCCAAGAAAAAGACATTACTTTTGTTCACAATTTGTATCAGAAGTGTTAGAAAGAAGTGGTGTAGTAAAGTTTGACAAGCCCTTCCACTTAATTACAACCAAAGACCTAATGAATATACCTAATTTACATCCGGTATTTGAGGGCTATAGCCGTCAGGTGGAAGAACCGGTGATATATTGATATATGGATTCATAAATTTTATATTAAATATTAAGAAGATAAGGCAGAAATATAAGAGTGAATTTTATTTCTGCCCTTTTTAAAGAAAGGATATGTCATATATTTACATATAAGCAATTATAAAGAATAAGGAAAAGAATCATAAGAAAAATAATAAGTTGGGGTGAGTAACTGTGATTATCAGACAAATGAACATATATGATTTTGATGAAATGCTAAAATTGTGGGAAAAAGTAGCAGACATAGCTGATATACTTTTAGATTCTAAGGCAAAATTAGAAAGGTTTTTAAGAAAGAATTCATCTTATAACTTAGTCTGTCAGGCAAAGAACCAAATTATAGGAACCATATTGTGTGGAAGTGATGGGCAAAGGGCCTATATATACCATATAGCTGTAAGAAAGGATTATGAGTCAAAAAGTATTGCTACTGATTTGATTAGCGAAGTTATAAGAAAACTCAGAGCAGATGGAATTGAAGAATGTAGGTTATTTGTAATTGATGATAATTACCAGGAGCAAGATTTCTGGAGCAATGAAGGTTGGAAGGAAAGTAGGGATTTACTGGTCTTTTCTAGACAGCTTAACCTTTAATTTTTTGTTAAAAGAGAATCCTTTAATTGTATATGTGAGAATGTATGCTATAATATTTCCTATGGAAATATATGGGATTGGTGATAAGGGTGGATTACATTAAATATACGATGATAGAGGGATACTTACAGTGTTGTTCAGATATACTTTCTATGCTTACTATACCTTGTTGTACTACAATAAATTTTAGAAAGATTGGCAAAGGCAGCGATGGGCTATTGGCTTTGGAGAGATATTTTATAGAACATTGTCAGAAGGCTATTAACTTCCATTTAATAGCCCTGGATGATTGGAAGAAGCTTTTAACGGATAGATTAGATTACTGGATCTATCCTATTTTTCATAATAAAAAAATTCAAGATGAGATCTGCAATTACAAGGTGAAATACATAGTAGAAAATATAAATTCCCTACTAGAAGATTTTTTTTATGGGAAAGTTATAGAAGCATTTACCCTTTCTAAGGAAGATGAGGAAGTATTAAAAGTTAGTTTCAACTTTCAGAAAAACGAGAACTTTATTTTTAAAAGTGGTAGGGAGATTTTCTTCTTGCAATTTGCTATTACAAAGTAATAAGAAGATAGATTTTTAGTAATACTAACACCGTAAGCTTTATAAGTGGAGGTGTTAGGGTTGAAGATTAGTTATAAAGAAAAAAGGGCAAGGGTTACAATAGTTTTTTTATTAATACTATTAGGGGGATTTATATTAGCTTGGGGCAATAATAAGCTGAAAGAACTTGGAAAGAAAGATTCGGCTGTGAGAGCTACAAGGGTAGAACTTAGCAAGGTAAAAAGAATTGATGGAATATATCCCTTAGGTTGGTTAGATGAAGAAAATATAATTGTTAAGAAGGAAAACAAGAGCAAGGGAATTGTGGAAAAGGATGAGGGCCTTAAGGGCTATCCAACAAACATCTATAAATATAACTTAAAAACTGGAGAGGAAAACCTTTTGATAGAATCAGATCAGGATATAGAATATGCAGTGGTATCTCCAAATAGGAAGTATATTTTTTATGTAGAAGCTAGTGAATTAACAGGAACAGGCTATATCTATAATCTGGCTAATAATAAAAGAGTACAGGTTACTGAGGAGCAGGAGATACCTATAGGCATAGGACGGTGGGCAGATGAAAATTCAGTGATTTTTTTCTCTTATACTAAGGGGGGAGTTTTTACCGCGTCACTTACTGGACATAGGATAGAAATTGTTCCTAAGGCTCAAGTTTTTATGAGAGACCCTATAAGGGTGGTGGATAAGGTGTATTATGTTAGTGATCAATATAAATTATACAGATATGATACAGCTACAAAAGAAAGAAAGTTATTGCTTGATGATATTGCTGAGTTTATTCCTTCACCTAAGGGATTGACCTTTGCCCATGTAGCTTTAGCTAGAAAAAGTATAGATATCAGAGATGAAAAAGGAGAAAAAAAGTTACATATATATGACGGAGGCGGTGTAGGAGGATTTAGCTGGTCTCCCTGCGGAAATAAGTTAGCCTATTTAGTTTCATCTAGTTCTCAGAAAGGAGATACTTTATTTATAGCTCATATTTCTTCAGGCAAGTCTGCCAAGCTAGCAGAAAATTTACCACAAAGTTTCCCATATATTTTTTGGAGTCCATCAGGCAAAAAAATATTAGTGCCAGCTTATGAAAAAAATGATGATAAACATAAATTTATTGCGTTGATAATTGAAAGTGAATAAAAAGAGGGATATAATGTATATATATGGTGAAAAGGGGCGTGGTTTTTTGAAGAAAAATAATGTAGCTATTGGAATAGCGGCTGGACTGGCAACTGCAGGTGCGGTAGGAGTATCGCTACTTATATATAAGAAGTTATCTAACAAGAAAAAGATAATAGACAGCTCTGATGCTGGAAGTATAACTAAGGTAATTAGCATCAATTATCCATCCTATGAATCCTTGGAAGAAGTAATTAAAGAGAGCAAAATAGCAATAAAGGCAGAGATTGTTGATAAGTATGTGAAGGAAATACAGGTTGGCTCTTACGGAAATGGGGAACCTATATCACATCTGTATACTGTATCTAAGGTTAAGGTTGTAAAATCCTTAAAAGGCACTTTAAAGGAAGGGGATATGGTATACGTTAAACAACTGGGAGATGGTTGTAGAGTTATAGCTAACAATTTTGATGTTGAGGACTATTTTAAGATTGGCCAGCAATACTATCTCTTCTTAGATTCTAGCGAAAAGGATAGTGCATTAATGCCTTATTCCTGCTTGAATCCCCAACAAGGTTGCTTAAAAATAGAGGATGGTAAAATAATAGGCATAGACTTACATACATTAAAGAGAAAGTTTTCAAATGAAGTATCAATTGAAGATTTTGAGGATCAAGTAAAGAAATATGTATAGTTTTTATAGCACGGTGTATAGGCTACATCGTGTTATTTTTTTAGGATCATCATCTTCTTATTTGCTCTTTCTATGGCTATGTGATATAAAATAAGTAAAAAAGCAAGTGAGAGGAAGAAGATGAATTTATTAAGTGCAGAAGGTATTACAAAAAGCTACAGTGAGAAAAAACTTTTTAACAATATAAGTCTGGGAATAAATGATGGAGATAAAATTGGTGTTATAGGTATAAATGGAACTGGTAAAAGTACTTTGCTAAAGGTGATAGCAGGTGTAGAAGAACTAGATGATGGCAGAATTATCCGTTCAAATGGCCTGCAAATAGAATACCTTTCTCAAAATCCAGCTTTTGAGGAGGATAGTACCGTTATCCAGCAGGTTTTTAAGGGAAATTCACCAGTTATGAAGTTGTTGAGAGAGTATGAAGAGGCTTTAAATAACAATAGTTCCCCTGAAAGGATTATGAAACTTACTCAGCAGATTGATCTTTTAAATGGATGGACCTTGGAAAGTGAAGCTAAATCCATACTAAGCAAGCTAGGTATTTTAGACTTTACTGAAAAGGTTGGAACTTTATCAGGAGGGCAGAGAAAGAGAATAGCTTTAGCAGCAGCTTTAATACAGCCTTCTAATTTATTAATTCTAGATGAGCCAACAAACCATCTGGACAATGATACAATAGATTGGTTGGAGCAGTACCTTAATAAAAGAAAAGGTGCTCTCTTAATGGTTACCCATGACAGATATTTCTTGGATAGGGTGGTTAATGTAATAATAGAGCTGGATCGGGGCAATTTATACAGTTACAAGGGTAACTATACAGAGTTTTTAGAAAAAAAGTCTGAAAGAATGGAAAGAGAAGAGGCCAGTGAAGCTAAAAGGCAGAACCTTTTGAGAAAGGAACTAGCTTGGATTAGGCGGGGAGCCAAGGCCAGAACCACTAAGCAAAAGGCTAGAATAGATCGCTTTGAAAAGCTGTCTTCACAGGAAGTAGATATTGTTGAGGATAAGATTGATATTTCAGTAGGGAGCAGTAGGCTGGGGAAAAAGGTAATTGAAATAAATAATATTAGCAAGGCTTACGGCAATAGGACTTTAATAAAGAATTTTGATTATACCGTGCTAAGAGATGATCGAATAGGAATTGTAGGTCCTAACGGTATGGGAAAGTCTACCCTAATAAATATAATTGCTGGGAAGTTAGAAGGAGACGGCGGTTATGTGGACCTTGGAGAGACGGTTAAAATAGGCCTATATTCCCAAGAAACTAATTTTTTAAAAGAAGACATGAGGGTAATAGAGTACATAAGAGAAACAGCTGAATATTTAACTACTGCAGAAGGGGAGAAAATAACAGCTTCTCAAATGTTGGAAAGGTTTTTATTTCCGCCAGAATCTCAATGGACCCCTATAGAAAAGTTGTCTGGAGGAGAAAAAAGAAGATTGTATCTATTAAAAGTCCTTATGGAGGCCCCTAATGTGCTTTTATTAGATGAGCCTACCAATGATTTGGATATAGAAACTCTAACTATATTAGAAGACTACATAGATAATTTTCAGGGAGCAGTTATAGCTGTATCTCATGATAGGTATTTTCTTGATAGAATAGCTGAAAAGATCTTTGCCTTTAAAGAAGGGGGAGAGATAGTTCAGTATTCTGGAAACTATTCAGACTATAGATTAAAGTCACAAGAAGAAAAAGTTATCCAGCTAGATGGGGAAAAGTCTAAGGCAACTGTGGATAAAAATAAAGCTGCTGTGGATAAAATAGAAGAAAAGAAAAAACCTTTGAGATTTTCTTATATGGAACAGAGAGAGTATGAACAGATAGATGGTATAATAGGGGAACTAGAAGAAAAACTAAATGAAATAGAGGAAAAAATAAATAGTACTACAGCAGACTATACTTTACTCCAAGATCTATTAGAAGAAAAAGAGGAAGTTGAAAATAAGCTTGAAGAAAAAATGGAGCGATGGATTTATCTTAACGACATAGCAGAAAAGATTGAAAAGGAAAAGAAGTGATTTTTTAAACTATAGAAGGGAAGGCGAATAGAATGGCTATAGATAGTGCAGATGTAGCGAAGGCTTCTGTAAGACTTGCCATATCCACTAGAGAAGAAGAAAAACTATTAGAAGAAGAATATAAGGGGAAAGGGATTTTAACAGTAGCAGTAGATGTAGGAGGAAATATTAATAATTCTATTCCTAAAATAATAGAAAGAGCTTTGGTGGCCTCTAAGCGTTGCGGCCTTATAAAGGAAGGTCATGTTTACGACGGAGCGGTAGCCGGTGCTGCCAGAGAAGCCATAGCCCAATTAGCGTCTAAGGCTAATGGCCTCAATGTGGGAGGCAAAATTGGGATAGCTCGATATGGAGAGCATCTAAGCCTCTGTATATTTATGAGTATTGGATTATTACATCTTAATGAAGTAGTTATAGGCTTAGGTCATAGGTCCATACCTAAAGATTAAAATAATGTTGACAAGGGTAAAGAAAAATTATGGAATTTAAACAAACCATAATTAATGGTTTTTTCTAGTAGTTATGTAGCATGGTAAAGTTTGTAGTAGTGTGGTAGGCAAGAGTGTAGGAATGTAGTATGGTAGGAGAAAAAGAATTTATAGCGGATTAGTATATACTTTTATAAAAAAACTCTCCTATT
>JAAYTB010000144.1 GCA_012523855.1 Clostridia bacterium | reverse complement strand
TATGGAACTCATAAAAGGCTTCTATATATCCACATTCGCAGTTGCTTACAATAAAAAGTTTGTATTTCTTGGCTAGTTTCTTTAAGACCTCCTCTAAATTAGGAAATAGGACGCCACCCTTCTTTTCTAGAAAAGGGCACTCTTCCTTACAACATTCTTTAATAATATTAAGTCTATACTTCTCATCCAAATAAGGAAAGAGCTTTGCTGCAATATCTTCTAGCTTTAAGCCCATTATACCTTTTATGTCCTCTAGGGTTAGTTTTCTTCGGACCTCACTGAACTTATCTAAGGTTGTGTTCCAGGAATCAAGAACAACTTTAGTTGAATCCCACAAGGTTCCATCTAGGTCAAAAATTATACTATCAATATTCATAACATTTCCTCCATTAGCTTTAGTATGGTAAGCAATTATTGGCTGTAATCCATAAGCAATCTCCTTTGAGCAAGTATCTTTACTGTATTATATCGAATACTTTCAATAATTAAAAGCTTTTTAAAGTAATGACTACAAGCTCCGGCCTATTGAAAAATCTAAAGCCAGCCCTACCCCTTCCTAATCCTCGGCTAACTATCATAGTATTGCTTCCATCCTTGTAAACTCCACCATCATACTTAGGAAAAAGCTCCTGTTCCGGAGAAAACAAACCACCCTTAAAGGGTATTCTTACCATACCACCGTGCATATGACCGCTAAGGGTTAAATCCGCTCCCCAACTGGAATATGTATCAAAATACACTGGATTATGTGTAAGAAGAATATTAAAGTCTTCTTTTTCAGCTTCTCCTAGTATCTGTTTTATCTGTTTTTTGCCAAAATAATAATCCTCTGTATATTCATTTGACAGGTCCCTATAGTACCTGAGATGAAACCATAAGCCATAAAGGTTAATTGCTTCCCCTTCCTTTTCTATGCTAGTCTTTTCATTATCAAGTACTTGTACACCTAAATTTTCAAGATGATCCAGCATTTCTGCTAAAGTTTCCTCTTGTAAATTCTGTTCATGGTTACCTACAATGTAATAGATAGGGTACTTCTCAGCCAAGGCGGCTACCATATCATCGAAAACCCTATAATTTCTTTCTCTTCTATTAATCATATCTCCAGTGATGGCAATAATATCTGGATCTTGTCTATCTATAGCCCTTAACAATCTTCTGTTAGCTTTTCCAAATTCTTCGCTGTGTAAGTCTGATATTTGGAGTATCTTAAAATCATTAAAGCTAGCAGGTATCTGGGAGCTTTTAATTACATTTTCCCTAACAGTAATGACTTTATTGCTTACTACTAACTCTATAATTAAAAATAATATTAATAAAAAAATTACATACCATTTCTTCTTTCTCTTTTTCATTTCTTCTCCTTCTACAAATTTCCCATAAGAAACCCTTAAAAACTAGACTTTAAAAATATACTAGCAAATTATTGAAACCCTTACAATATCCCTTTTCAAAACAATAAAAAACACAAGTATGTAACTTATCTTCTACGACTTGTACATATTTATGTTTCTTTTAAATTTCATACTTCTTATAAAAATTAATTTCCAATCTTAGTTTTCCTTATTACTTGTCCTTACCACTTTTAACGTTTATTATTTTATAACTTAATATAATAAGAGCAAAAATAAAAGTTATAGAGTTTGCAGAAATTAAGGCAATATCCCCAATTCCAATACCATAAATTAACCAACAAAGCACGCCAAGGGTGAACATAATGTACATAACTAAAGATATACTCTTTGTATCCTTAGTTTTTATAACTTGGACAGCTTGAGGAACAAAGGATAAGGTAGTTAAAATCGCTGCAGCAAAGCTAAACATTATCATAATTTTATCGCCTCCTGTAGAGTATTATATCATATAAAATCCGTTAGTTTCTCAATATTTGTCGAATTATTTCTAATTTTCTTTTATTCTAAATTGAATTACAATTCTACTACTATCTACAGACAAGACAATAATGCTATGTTCCAAGTTTAGCAAGATTTTTACAAAGTCTGTCATGTCGTCTTCAAAAATATACAGTGTTTCCTTTGCCTTTGATTGTATAGTGTAGTTTGAACCCACTTTAATCAAGGTTAAGTTTTCCCATTGAGCAATATTATAGTTCCTGTTTTTTAATGTGATAGTATTGTTCCTTCTTGCCAACAAGTTTACCATTTGCTCATAATGTTTTTTTAAAGCTCTATTTTCTTCAAGAAGCTTGTCTAGATAAGCTGAACTACTATCTTTATGAAGCTTTTCCTTTTCAATGTCTTCCTTGAGACTATCTATCTTCTTATCTAGCTCTTTTAACCTTCTTTCTTTTAATTTATAATAGAAATTACTAAGAAACTTTAAGTTGCTTTTTTCTTGCTTTTTCATTTCCACTCCTTATGGTTTGAATTTTTTTTATAATGGTGGTGATTTATTTGAAAGAATCTTTAATGGATAGTATATCAAAAATCTTAGATAAAACAAAAGCCTTAATAAACAAAACAGAAAGAAACATAAAATTTGAAAGCAATAAAAGCCATATTATTAAGACTTTTTTCAATCCCCTATTGGAGAAGAAAGAAGAAGAAAAGAATAGGCTTTCACGGGAATTAAAGAAAATTAAAGAGGAGCATAATCAGTTGAAAAATCAGATAAGGAAAAAAGAAGCCGAAAAGGCTCTTTATGATAAAAAAATAGATGCTCTAATAAAATTTCAACATTTTATATTAGAGCATCAGTGAATAAAAGGCTACGCCGTTTTTAGAATTTAGATGTCAGATGTCAGAGATTAAGGATAATTTTGCGAAAGGCAAAATTTTGATTTTATAATTTCTTATATAGCTACCATCGTTTATTATTGCTTACGTTGGCCTTAATGCTATTTATATAGTCCAGGGCATTTCCAATTCCATCTCTTCTATCAAAATTTGCAGCTATAAGCATAGCCTGCTTTTTGCAATAAGAGATTAGATCTCCTATTTTATACTTACCCTTTTCCGAATAAAAAGGAGTGTTTTCAGGCAGCCTCAATATATATTCCTTTTTCTTGCTAACTGTAGAAAGGCTCTCCCAAAGCTGCCAGCTAGTTGTGAAAAAAACTAGCTTATGTCTTTCATTTCTTGAATCTAAGGCCCATTTTAAATGGTTTGTGAATATTTTAATGCCCATAATAGGGTTTATTATAGCATAATAAGTTATATATCCCTCCAGGTATTCTAAAAAGCTTTGATTTGTTTGAATAAGCTTATAGGACTTGTCTATAATTTCTTTAGCTTCCTTAAACCTTCCCTGCTTTACATAGTAAAGAAGAAACTTAGGGTAGGTAATGTGCGGCACCTCTTTGCAGTGTAGTTTATCTTCAAATATAGGTTTAGCAGCCTTCACCGCCCGGTCATAATTATTTATAAAGAGATAGTAGTCAACATGAAAATCCAGTTCACAAGCCTCGCAATCGCTAAGTTGATCTTTAGTACACTGCCAGTACCTATCAAAGCTTGCCTTAGCCTCTTCTACCTTCTTCAAGTATATGTAGTGCTTAGTTTTTATCTCATAATAGTATCTCAAGGAATAGCCGTACTGAATACACCTATTCTTAAATTCTTGAGTTAAGCTATTAATCTTACTCCATGAAATCTGATAAAAGTCCACTACATGGTCCAATATATACTTAAACCCCCATAGCTGGTGGAGAATATCTTCTTCATTTACTTTTTCTATATTATCATCTATTAAGGATAAATATCTTGGAAATGTAGTTATAGTTTTTAGTCGATCACCATAGAATACACTGTTGTATATTAGATCATATCTTAAATCCAATTGTAAGGGCAGTATGTTTTCATAGTCCGCCAGTCTTATGGCCTCCTCCAACATAGGAATCTTCTTGCTGCCATCAGGAGTTTCACAAATTAAATCCAGTAATTGATCTAATTGTCCATTCATTTATTTATCCCCCATTCAACTAATGATATTATTCCATCATTCAAAAGCTGCATTTCATTATTTCTTAAAGGATAGTGACCCATAAGTAAAGATTGCACATATAGCAGGGTAATGCAATTTTTCAATGCATCTTCATCGGTTAAATTCATTAACTTTTGAATAACAGGATTATCATAGTTGAAACACAAATTAGAATAGGAATTACCTTCGAATTCGTTAATGAATCCATCTAGTATATCTCCAAAAGAATCCTTTGTTTTTTCTCTACTTTCCAGTAAATCTCTATAAAGCATAGCATCGTTGTCAATAGTATATAGAACTGGTAACTCTGTAGGCTTAAAGTGTTTAATATCTGCTTGACATTTATACTTATTTAACACTACATTAGCTACCTTTATAAGCTTAAAGGAACTTTCCTCTTCCTCATAGGTTAATTCCTCCATAATATGCATAACATCAGAGTTGTCCACTAACTCTACCCACTGACCAGTATAGACATCTGGTAGTTTTTCAATAATTTCTGTTATGTAGACATATCCCCCATTTATTAAAAGTTTCTTCTGGGCAGTAAAAATAGGAGCAATCTGCTTGAACTTTTCCACCGTATCTGTGTATTGTAATCTATAGTACTGGGTTCGGAGCTCAAAACCAGTTTTAGTCCCTTGAGAAGTTTGGAATAAAAGATAATCAAAAAAAGTTTTATATAAACTATCATTCTCTACTGCCAAGCTTTTTATGGCTAAATCATGAATTTCTACAATCTTTGAAAGCTTTTTAGTATCTGTAGTAGCTATCGCTGTTAAGTACTTTACAATACATTGCCCTAATTCTTTTCGAGTTTCAGCTAAAATCTCATCTTCATAAAAGCCCTCTCTAGACGCTGTAGGCCTTAAGGAATTAGTGTTCATTATACATTTTACAAAAAAGGCCCATTCTGGAAGGATATTATCTACCTCTTCTGTAAGGAGCATATTTTTCAGGTATATCCTATGAGATTTTTTCGCCTTAGGTCCTACCTTATGACCAATTATATAGGCAAAGCCCTTTACTTGACCAGCTTTAGACTCTAAGGGAATATAATCTATAAATTCTTCACCAAACACTTCTTGTCCCATAGCTAGTATTTGATTTTCATTTAACTTTTCACTTTCCCAAATAGGCTTTCCTTCATTTACCTTTACCTCTACACCATTATTAGCCAAGTATATCGGAATAGGTAAAGCTGACCCATAATATTTTATTAGTTGGAAAATTTTATCTATATCATAATAGTTTTCACAGTCTTCTTTGAATCTTAAATAAACAGTTGTTCCATAATCCAAACCACCACCTAAAGCCTTTATACTATAGGTTCCATCAGGCTTACCAATCCAATGATAACTTTCAGTATCCTTAATCGAGTGAGTAACTAAGTTTATTTCTTCCGATACCATGAAACAGGATAATAAACCTATACCAAAGTGGCCTATAAAGTCCTCATGTATTTTCCCACTAGTTAAGTCCTTTTTAGAAGACTCACCTAAAATAGATATAAATTTATGTATTTCCTCTTCTATTAAACCGATTCCATTGTCCTCAAAAACTATAGTTTTAGAATTGCTATCTTCAATTAAATTTATGGATATCTTCCCTTCCTTCCAGGAACTATCCGCATTTTGCCTAGCTATTATAGCATCAACACTATTTTGCAAAAGCTCTCGAATAAATACATGATGATTACTATATAAATGGTTGGACAGGATATCTATCATGCCCCCCAGGTTAACTTTAAACAAATAATCCTTTTTCATGTCTACCCCTCTCTCCACCTATTTATACATATGTTTAAGTAAAAATCTTAACAACCCTTTTATTACCTATTATTCTACGAAAGTTATTAATTTCCTTTAATTTTTGAAAAGGTTTTACCTTAATGGTAGGGAATATTATCCCCAACAACTAATAATTTATTATCTCCCATTTATCTCTTTACCTAATTTCTCTATACGGGAATATAAATCTTTTGGGGCCTTATATCTACTTACCCTACTATAAATTGCTACATCCCCATAAAAATAAATTCTCTCAACTACTTCTCTATTACTACCATCTTTGGTATAAAGCATTATTCTTGCATCTGGACTTTGATTAAGTTGTTTTTTCTTACCTTCTTTATAATATACAAACTCATTCACATATTCTAATACTTCATTGATTTCATCCGGATCTTTTGTATATATAGAAGTCCATGGTGTCCTTACTTCAATTGCATAAAGATTTAAGTTATCTTTATTTAATTCTATTTTTACTGAATTTATTTTTTTATAAAAGTGTACTACTAGTAGAAGTGTTACCACTACTAAACCAAATTTAACCCAGATTCTTTTTTTCACAATAACCTCCTTATTTACACTAATTGTTTTTATTTTACTTATACAAAAATTATACTAATTCAGAAATCCTATGTTAATTTTTACCATCAACTTTTCATAAATCTACATTTATTCTTTTATTATTAATGCACACAAACATCACAAGGATCTGAATGTTTTGATTTTAATGCTTCTCCTAAGGTAATCTCCAGTATGGTTTTACTCCTAGCAAGGGTTCTACAGTTTTTATCATAATGATAGGACTTACCTGTAG
>JAAYTB010000143.1 GCA_012523855.1 Clostridia bacterium | reverse complement strand
TTTGCAACATAGCCACATAGCCAATAATCAGCCCCCGCTCTCCCCCTCGATTTATTAACATTTTTTATATATAATAGTATCATAAGATTTGCCAGAGCTGGAGGTAGTTTATGTATAAAATTATGATAATTGAAGATGATATCACCATAGCAAAGGTTGTAGAAGACCATCTGACAAAGTGGGATTATGAGGTCAAGTATGTGACAGATTTTAAAAATATTATAGAGCAATTTATAGATTTTAACCCACAGCTTGTTCTCCTTGATATAATGCTACCTTTTTTTAACGGTTTTCATTGGTGCAGTGAAATTAGGAAGTTTTCTAAAGTGCCGGTGATGTTTATTTCCTCTGCTCAGGATAATATGAATATTGTTATGGCTATGAATATGGGTGGCGATGATTTTATTGCTAAGCCTTTTGATTTGAATGTCCTTACTGCAAAGGTAGGAGCTCTGCTAAGACGGACTTATTCTTTCCAAGGCCAGGTTAATATTATAGAGCATAAGGGCGTTGTGCTGAATCTTAGTGATACCACTCTGACTTACAAGGATAATAAGATTGAGCTAACCAAAAACGATTATAAAATTTTGCAGATACTTATGGAGAATGTAGGAAGGGTAGTTTCTCGGGAGGATATTATGCAAAGGCTGTGGGAAAGTGATAACTTTATTGATGATAATACTTTGACGGTAAATGTTACCCGTCTTAGGAAGAAGCTTGCAGATTTTGGCCTTAAGGATTTTATTATCACAAAAAAGGGCCTTGGATATATGGTAAATTGATATGAAGAATTATTTTAAGCTTTTTGCTTCCTTTTTGAAAGCTAATAGAACAATTGTAGTTACAGCAACAATTTCTTACAGCATTTTTCTATTAATTTTCCTATTGTATTCACTACCCTTAGAGCCTTTTGTTTATGCTGCCTTGCTCTCTTTCATCTTTATGCTGCTAGTGGCTATTAAAAGTTTTTGGACCTTTTACAGAAAGCATAAATTGCTAAACAAATTGAGAGATAACTTAATTTTTTCTCCTTTGGACTTTCCAGATTCAACAAATTTAGTCGAATTAGACTATCAACAATTAATTAAGGTCCTTGATAAGGCTCGATTAGATATTATTAACAAAAAGAATATGGCTTTTGATGATATGGTGGAATATTACACTGTTTGGGCCCATCAGATAAAGACACCTATAGCTGCTATGAGGCTACTTTTACAGGCTGAAAAATGCCATAAAAATAGTGAACTTTTAGAGCAGCTTTTTAAGATAGAGCAGTATGTAGAGATGGTGCTACAGTATTTGCGCTTGGAAAATATGAATTCAGATTTACTTATAAAGAGATATACCTTAGATGATCTTGTAAAGCAGGCTATTAGAAAATACTCAAAGTCCTTTATTCGGAAAAGGCTTAAGCTTAATTATGATAGTTTGAATCGATGGGTGTTGACAGATGAAAAGTGGTTGGTATTTGTTTTAGAACAAATATTATCTAATGCTATAAAGTACACAAATGCTGGAGAAGTATCAA
>JAAYTB010000142.1 GCA_012523855.1 Clostridia bacterium | reverse complement strand
GAATGCTGATCTTTAGGAATTTTAAAAAGCAAATCTTTTAACATTCTAATACCCCCGTACATTTAAAGTATTTTTCTTAGTAATTTACTTTATGTTGCCTACAATTATATACAGAATAACAGAAATACATACTTATTTCAAAGACAATTTAATAGAAGTTACTCTAAATATTTATAAATTTATTTTTACAAGCTTTTATGCTAAAATATAGATATCTTAATTATACATAATTCACGGAGTGATAATATGAGTAATTTGACTAATCCAACGAAAGATTCTCCCATAGGTTTCTTTGATTCTGGCATTGGGGGCTTAAGTGTTTTAAAAGAGGCGATAAAGTTATTGCCAAGAGAAAGTTTTATTTATTTTGGAGATTCCAAAAACGCTCCTTATGGCATTAAGACTGTAGAAGAAATAAAAAAACTCTCCTATGCCGCCGTAGACTTTCTATTAAACAAAGGAGCAAAAGCTATAGTTATAGCTTGCAATACCGCTACTAGTGCCGCTGCTTCAGATTTGCGTAGCAGCTATCCTCAAATACCTATTATAGGAATAGAACCCGCTTTAAAGCCAGCAGCACAATTGCATAGAAGAGGGAAAATTTTAATTATGGCTACACCTGTAACCTTAGTAGAAAAAAAATTCAAGAATTTAATGAAGTCTTTCGAAAAAAACTCCGAAATCATTCCTATGCCTTGTGCAGGTTTAGCTGAATTAATTGAAAGTGGTAATATAGAAAGTCAAGAGGTAAAGGAATTTCTAAAAGACAAATTAGAATCCCATATAGACAGTAATATTTCTTCCATAGTACTAGGCTGCACTCATTATCCTTTTATTAAAAAACACTTATCATCTATTGTAGGTGAAGATATCCCTATTATAGACGGAAGCTTGGGAACAGCAAAACAACTTAGACGACAATTGATTCAAAATAATATTATGAACCAAGGTATAGACGCTGGAAAAGTGGAGATTTTTAACTCCTTAGAGGACCCAAAAATAATTGATTTAAGTTATAGATTGTTAAAACTATAACGTAAATAAAAAAACTTTTTTTATTTTTTTACTTTTTATGATAAGCTTTTCACAAAGAGTTGCACAAAATACACCAGCCTGTTTTATCAAACGTCACAGCTATACCCATTAATTTTACTAGCATATGTAAAATTCTATTCTTCTGTTCCAGTTTAAAGGAGGAAACTGTATTAGTACAGTTTCCTCTGTCTTGTTTTCTTTATAACACTCGTTAAATAGTTGACAATCTTTATCCCAGCTGATATATTATATATAGATATTCAATCTGCTAAACAATGAATCTGCAATTATTTTATCTACTTCTTTAAAAATAATAGTTTCAGTTGGATATCTATTTATAAAGAAATTTATTAGGAATATTAATTAATAAAAAAGGAGCGAAACTAATGGAAGCAATAAAAGTTACTGATGTGATAGAAAAAGATCTTAATATGGAGGATGCCATAGTACTAAGAAATATTATTGAAAACTCTATAGAAGATAAGGTTATTCTTGACTTCTCAGGCCTTATGAGAGTGCCAACAACCTTTTTATGCAGCTTATTGACAGATCTAATTAATAAGTACGGCAGAGACTATATTGCTTCACATATACAAGTAAGAAACCTTAACAACATCGCTGACTACAATAGAGTACTGTTAGGAACTGCCTTCTTCGACAGCAAAACAATGAATACTGCATTTAATTAATTCTTAAGGGACTTCGCTATAGAAGTCCCTATTTATTTTCTTGTGTTGATTTTTTCCTCTCCATTGTAGATAATAATATTAGCTAGACTATAGTTCTGTAAATGTATAATATAGTAATCATGGAGGTTTTACATATGAAATACTCTCTGGAAAGTATTGAGGCATTACTAGCCCCAATAAAGGATATGAAAGAGATAGATTTAGCAGATATCCCCTGCATAGACTTATATATGGATCAAGTTACCACCCTTTTTGACGAAAGATTGTCTCCTCAAAAAAGGAATGAAGAGGATGTAGTCCTAACAAAGACAATGATCAACAACTATGCTAAAGCAAAAATACTTCCACCTATAAAAAACAAGAAATACAATAAACAGCAAATAATTCTCTTAATATTAATCTACAACTTAAAGCAAGTTCTATCTTTAGAAGATATAAAGTCTATTTTTGAGCCCATATTAAGTAAGCTTTCTCAAGACCCTTCTGAAACAGAATTTCTTGACGACATCTATAATAAGTTTCTTACAGAAAAACAAGAATTAAGCGGTATAATTATTGATGATTTTATTAGTAAATTAAAAAATTCTACAGTGAACCCTTCAGATTCTGAAGATAATATACTAGACTTACTTATGAAAGTATTAGTATTAGTAAGCTGTGCCAGCATTCAAAAAAGAATGGCAGAAAAAATCATAGATACATATTTTAAAGACCAAGAAAAACCATAGAAAGTAGCTATGGTTTTTTCGGCATTTTCTTATAATCTTTGCCAAATAACTAGCAGACAACCCTTCCCCGTAGTATAATATAAGTATAGTATGTTTTCGAGGTGTATAGCTATGAGACTTGTTCCTATAG
>JAAYTB010000141.1 GCA_012523855.1 Clostridia bacterium | reverse complement strand
TTTTTTTCTAAAACTTTCATCGTTTGCCCGCTTTTTATTATGTTATCAGGTGTATCTGTTATTGCTGATAGCGGCACTAAAATGAGTTTTGATTTTGATGCCGGAACAAAAGGTGCTTGGCTTGATGGAAGTGTAAACAATAAATACTATAACTTAAGTGAAGGAAAGGTTTCGTTACAGGATTTAGGTTACACCATTAGTGGATCTGGTTCTAGTTTTACCATTTCCTTATACAGAGAAAGAATTGGCCCAGATAAAAATTATGGGACAAAATCAGCCTCTAAAAATATGGAATGGTCTATAGATACTAATTCCAAGAAATACTATTTTTACTTATATGGGAGATCTAGCTATGGTGGAATAAACATTTATGGTTCAGGGTATGTCCATGACCACGGTCTATAAATTTACTATTAGGGAGATGCAATATGTGGCACTTCGATATATTAGAACAAATAATATTTTTCATACTAATTTCACCAGCTATAATTAAATTAATCAAGAAAGATAAGATACTCTCATATAACACACTATTTAGTGTAGCATTTGGCATATATATAGTTCGCTTTGTAGGTGTAGTTTTTTTCCCTATTATATGGGACATACCTGATCCCTACTTTAAACCTGATATATGCTTAATTCCATTTAAAACAATAACTTTGATGTGGAGTCTTGGATTAAGACAGTTTGTTATTCAAATAATAGGGAATATTGCTCTCTTCTTTCCAATGGGCTTCTTATTGCCAATATTGTTTGGAAAAGTAAATTCATATAAAAAAGTACTATCAATAGCTTCAATTATTTCTATATTAGTGGAGCTTATTCAACTAACAATGATTTTGATAGTTAAGTTTAACCTAAGAGCATTTGATGTAAATGATATTATGTTGAATATCATGGGTGCTTTACTTGGTTACGCATTTCAGATATTTACATATAAATATATCTTACCAGTTTACAATGATATAACGAAAAACAAACAAGCTTAAGTAGATTTATTTTTTTTCTTGAATAAAACATTAAAAGGCTACGTTAAGAATTCCCCATCTTTCATTTAGATGGGGAATTTGTCATGCTTCGTCTAAAAATCTTTATATATAAATCCTATTATAATTGGCAAATAGTAATTAATCTTTATACAACTCCATAAAAGCAGGAGCCACACTGCAGGGCTTAACCTCAACCTTATCCCATACATTGCCCACCACATAAGGTTCAACCTTTAACCAATTATGTAGCTCTTCTCTGTAAGGATAATTCACTACAGTTCAAATTTTTTCTATTATTGGCTAACTAAAATCATATCTCCGTTGAATTGCTTTGTTTTTAGCTTAACGGTGTTGCCCCAAAGCTTAGCTACATATTTTAATGTAGATTTGGCATAGTCCATATTTAGCTCTCTACCATCGAAAACATGCTCCAACATTAGCGTGTTGTCTGCTTTTAGAACGTCCACCACTCTAATTACTGGTACCGAACCCATGCCACAGTTGCTGCATAAGGTGTTTCGGATAGTGGTCCACCCTGTATCGTCGGATATTTCTTGTATTACATAGTTGTTACCGCTCTTTCCGTATTGGAACAAATTTAATTCCTCGCAGAGCTGTTCTGTAAGATATCTTCTTAAGAAGGAAGAATCCCTTTCTATTTTTCGCACCTCAAATATTTTCTCTCTACCATAGGTAGTGTCAAGGTATTCAAATATTTTAAAGCCAATATAATAAGGATTTAACCAACCATTCCCTGGAGCAATAACATCGTTATGTCTTTTTATAAATTCCAGGTGAAGCTTGTCTCCAAGGTCCAACTTATTTAAAATATTGTAATGCCAAAAACTAGCCCAGCCTTCATTCATAATCTTAGTTTCAATTTGAGGAATAAAATATGCCGTTTCCTTACGAACTATTTGAATTAAACTTTTCTCCCATTCCTGTAGATTGCCATAGTTTACTATAAAATATAAAATATCTTCCTCTGGCTCTAAAGGTATTTTAGTTATATCTGGTGGCTCCTCTTCTTTATATGGCCTTAGAAAACTAAAGTCATCATCTTTTCTTTTATGATAGGCTAATATTTCTTTTTTTAGCTCCTCCTGACTTTTCCGTTTTTCCCCTACCACTCTGTTAGTTTGTAACTTTATAGTATGGGCTGCGTCTAGTATTCTTTCCACATTTTCATAACCTATGCTAGGATCCTTTATATAGGCCCTAACCCTGTCTGCATGAAGTTTGAACATCTCCAAGGTATAATCTGCCCTGCTACCTTCTACAAATAGTCTGTTATTCTTAAAAAAATCATTGTGGCCATATACATGGGCCATAGTAAGAATTTGAAGGAGTAAGGTGTTGTCCTTCATAAGGTAGGCTAGGCAGGGGTCCGAATTAATAACCATCTCGTAGGGTAATCCTGTAAGGTTATATCTATACATAGTTCTATTTTTCTCATAGGCCTTCCCAAAGCTCCAGTGAGGATATCGAGAAGGCATTCCTAGGTAAGCTTCATAGCTTAACATATCCTTGTAGCTTATTATTTCAAATTCCTGTTCATAATAATCTAAACCAATTTCCTTTGCTATAGCCTCAATGGCATCATTCCATTTTTCCAAATCCTTTATGGTATAGGCCACGCCCCCTCACCTCACTATCTGCTTTCTTAGCATATATTTCAAGGCATTCCACAAGTCTTTCTTTTGCTTTATAGTTACAGATAGAAAGTTATCCTTTCTAACACCTTTAATTAGCTTATCTCTTATAGAGCTAGAGAAGAAACTATTCATTATTTCAGCGTAACCAAAGATGTTACAGATCTCTGCTAAGTTATTGGCAGCTTCCACAGCTCTAGCATTGTCCTCGGACCAGTTGTCTCCATCACTAACATAAAAGGCATATAGGTTCCAATGATCAGGATTATATCTTTTTTCCGCCAGCTCTAAAGCCTTATTTAGGCCACTGGAAATATAGGTTCCCCCTGATTCTGCTTTATGAAAGAACTCGAATTCATTTACTTCCTTAGCAGTGGTGGTATGGGATATAAAGGCTACCTCTACATTGTTATACCTAACTCTAATAAATTGAGAGAGAATAAAAAAGAAGGACCTTGCTAAGTACTTTTTAGTCATATCCATGGAACCAGAAACGTCCATAATGCAAAATACTACAGCATTGCTCTCCCTTTTATAGGTCTTCTTAATTCTGTAATATCTCAAGTCTTCGTTTTTAAAAGGAAATCTTTCAAGCTTAGGATCCAAACCTTCTTCTCTTAAAGCCCTTTTCTTTCCCTGAAGCCTCTTTATTTTTTCTACTACCGTCCTTTTTTTAGCCAGTCTTGGATTTATTCCATGCCTTTGATAGCCAGACTTTTTAAAACCAGCTTCAACTAAGATCTCTGATTGCTTTTTCTTTTTCATATCTGGTAATTCCAAATCTTCCAAAAGATAATTAAGTACATCTTCAATAGTTATTTCTGTTTCATAAATATCTTCTCCCTCTTCATTACCAGCGGAACCGGATCCTTGTCCGGTCCCCTTCATCTTATCTTGGCCAATAATTTCCCCTCTCTTTTCGCTGCCATCTCCGCTAGCTACAGCAGGATTATTCCTTCCATATATAAATTGATATTCTTTAATACCCTTAATTGGAATTTTTATTTTCTTATTCTTACTTTGTCCTATGATACTTTCCTCAGATAATAAGTCTCCTAGATTTTCCTTTATAGAATTTTCCACCAGCTGCCGGTGCCTTCTTTTATCCTCTACTGCTCTGTCATAATCAATAGGGTTAGCACTCTGGTCTTTAAATATAGCCATTAAATCAATCCTTCCACAGATTGTTAGCAGCATACTTTAATATTACGTCACAGCAATGTTGACAGTAACCGCTAGACTTTAGCTGCTCCACCATAGCATTATACTTTTCATCCTGCTCCTTGTCCCTAACCCTGGACTTAGTTATCACCCTGGAAAGCTCTTTCACTGAACTAATAAGCTTTTTCTCTATAGCTTCCTTTAAAGGCTCATAGGACTTGTAGTCAATCTTTCCTCCTTTTCTAACTAAATAGAACATATAAGAGGTCACGTCGCTTCTAAAACCCTTGCAGGAGCTTTCCGAAACTCCAATATGATCTTCTATGGAACGCATAAACTCTTCGTCAGGCTGTAATTCTTCTCCTGTAGCCTTGTCCTTAAGCTTACTCTTATTTACAAAGGCTTCTGCATTATCTAAATAATTATCAAACAAGCTTTCAGCCTGCTCTCTAAAACTGTGTATAAAGGCTTTTGTAATTTCCTTTTCTAGGACCTTATTATACTCTTTTCTTATAGTGTCCTGAATAAAGCCCATATACTTTTTCTTCACATCATCTGCCACATCTAAATCCTTAACAGACTTAATTATACTTTCCATTATGCTCAGAGGATTTATACAATTATACTCTGAATTGGAAATTGCATTATCAATGGTTTTAATAATAAATCTGGTAGATATGCCATCCATACCTTCGTTTAAGCCTGCTTCCTCTCTTAACTCCATAATATCTATCCGCTTAGTGGTGCCCTTTTCAACTATTTCTTCCCCATTATAAATCTTAAGCTTAGTTACAGGGTCCACCTTATTAGAAGGTTTTAACCTGGATAGTATGGCAAACATAGCTGCAACCCTAATGGTATGAGGGGCTATGTGGGCTGTGAAATTACTCTTTCTAAGAATTTTTTCATAAATTTTCACTTCTTCATTCAATTCCAAGCAATATGGAACTTCTATTTTTACAATTCTGTCTAAAATAGCTTCATTTGTATGGTCAGACTTAAATCTATTCCATTCAGCTTCGTTGGAATGCGCTATGATTATACCGTCAAAATAAATCATAGAGCCTTTTCCCGGTGACGGTATAGACTTTTCCTGAGTAGCAGTTATTATGGTATGAAGATATTCCACATCATTTTTAAAGACTTCAATAAATTCTACCATTCCTCTATTTCCAACATTAAAGGCACCATTTAAGGAAAAGACTCTAGGGTCATCCTCAGAGTACATATCCATCTTGGATATATCCACAGAGCCAGTTAGAATAGAAGTATCTTGATTGTTAGGGTCTACTGGTGGCACAACTCCTATCCCCTTCCTAGACCGGATGGAGAAGTTTGTTGTTGCTACAGGAAAATCCTCATATTTGACCTTGTAATCATTTAATAGCCTATATTTGCATACGGGACATAAGTCTCCTTCTATTTCTACTCCTAGCATTTCTTCAAATTTATCTCTTAAATGTTTAGGCACTAAATGGAGAGGCTCTTCATTCATAGGACATCCCTTTAAAACGTATATAGGGTCAGAGGCCTCCAAGGCCTTCTTTAGGGAATCTACTAAGGATGACTTCCCTGCTCCTACTGGACCTACCAAGTATAGTACCTGTCGTGATTCCTCTCCTTTCATAGAGGCCGAATAGAAGTAGTTAATGATTTTCATTAGAACCTTATCAATTCCAAAAAAGTCATTTTTGAAAAAATCGTACTTTTTTATCATTTCATTGCCGTAAATTTTTCGCACTCTAGGATTTTCTTCTGGCTTTAAAAGCTGGTATCCCTTTTGGATAATTATATCGTACATTCTCTTGTGAGCCAGCTTTGCTAGATCCGGGTTTTCTTTAACTATTTCCAGATAATCTAAAAAGGTACCATTAAACTTAAATTTATTCTTGGACTCTCTGTCATTTTGAATTATTTGTTTAAATGTCATGACAAACCTCCAAATATTGTTTGTTTATTAAAAATATATGTTGGCACTAGCACTTATCATGACTATTAATTTATATTCTGCCTATAATGTTTTTTATATAATTAGCACGAATTTTCGCAATTTTCTATTGACTTTTATATTTACAACTAGTATACTACTTATAAAGTTTAAGAAGGAAATTCAGTGAAGAGGAAGAGTAGCCTTGAAGTTTAGTTTCAGAGAGTCGGGGATGGTGGAATCCCGATACGATAGCTCTTGGTGAATGGCCCTCCTAGAAGTAAATCGAAAGCCTTAGCTTAAGGTTAGTAGTAGTTACCGGAAGCCAACCGTTATCTTATGGATAGGATATGGATGTATCTGAAAAGAGATGTACTTTTGTGTTACTTTCAATTAAGGCAAAAGTATAAATTAGGTGGCAACGCGGACTATCTCCGCCCTATGTTATATAGGGTGGAGTTTTTATTTTGATATAAAAGGAGGTGAGCTCTATGGCTTGAATGTCAGATTACTATTGGACAAACTTAATTCTTAATTATAAAAACAAATTAAAATTTAAAGGAGCTGTTTTTAATGAAGACAAGAAAATTAACTTTAGCGTCAATATTATTAGCCATAGGGCTTGTACTACACTATATAATTCCAGGTACTTTAGGAGCTATGAGGCCAGACGCCCTATTGTCCATGATGTTTGTAGCAATCTTAGCTTGTGACGATTACAAGAGCACCCTAGCCATCAGCGCAGTTGCAGGACTTCTTACTGCTTTAACAACAAGCTTCCCTGCTGGTCAAATTCCAAATATTATCGACAAGCTTGTTACCGGTCAGATAATCTTCCTTTTAGTTAGGGCCACAAAGGCTATACACCATCAGGCAAAGATGATAATAATAGCTATAATAGGAACTTTAGTAAGCGGCTCAGTATTTTTGTACTCCGCTATGGTAATCGTAGGCCTTCCAGCAGGAACTAACTTTACAGCCCTCTTTACAGGTATAGTCCTTCCTGCTACAATAGTTAACACAATTCTTGCCATACTAGTATATAATGTTCTTTTTGCCTCAACTAAAAGAATTTCTTATACTATTAACAAATAAAATGGAATATAGAATTTATAAATTATAAATTATTAGACTTTTCTTTGCTAAAACTGAGAAAAGTCTTATTTTTTTAAGGTAATTTTATGGATATTAATAGTAATTGGCTTTTTTTTTAAAAATTTTATTGAAATAGGTCCTATTTCAGTATAAAATTAAAGGGTAAATGTTTTTTTAATATAATTAAAGTATTTATTAAAAAAGAGGTGCTAAACTTGAAAAAAAAATTAGATAAAGACAAACGTCCGTCTATGAAAAAAGAATTAATTGCGCTCTTGCTAGCAGCGACTTTCCTACCTTTCATACTGGTAAATCTAGCTAACTTCTGGTCTCTAGAAACATATTTGAGAAACGATTTAAAAGAGATTACTTTAGGTAATATTTATAGGGTCTCTGACTTGGTAGATAATCTATATTCTACAAGCATAGATTCTGTAAACTTTCTATCAAATGATCCAAATGCAGTAACTCTCAAGAATAATCCAGAAAATGCAGTTTGGTTAAAAGGAAGTCTAAACAGTTTTACAAGTTCCTATAAGACTACAACTTCTGCCTTTATGGGTACGGAAAATAAGGATTTTATTATTTCTCCTAACCAACAAATTCCTGCAGGTTACGATCCTACAAATCAAAACTGGTACAAGAAAGCCATAGAAAATGATGGACAAGTATTCATTAGCGAAGCTTATACATCCAATGGTGAGAATGCCGATTATGTTATAACCTTCTCAAAAACCGTAAAAGACCTTCAAGGGGAAATTGTAGGTGTAACTGGATTAGATGTACCTCTAATTAAATTAACTAACCTATTATCATCAATTAAACTAGGGCAAAAGGGCTATACCATGGTAGTAGATAATAATTATACTATAATTGGACATCCCGATAGTGAGATGCTTGGTAAAAATCAAAATGATTTAGCCTGGTTAAAGGAAATTGCCGACCACAGTAAAAATGAACTTTCGGTAAATGTAGATAAGATTAACTATATAGGTTTTAAAACTAGCAACCCTAAAACAGGAACAACAGTAATCGGCTTAATTCCCTCTTCAGAAATAACTGATAAAGTAGTTGCTTCTATAAGACTGCCTATAATAATAATAGTTCTATCTGTCCTAATAATTATT
>JAAYTB010000140.1 GCA_012523855.1 Clostridia bacterium | reverse complement strand
TACCTAGTCTCACCATTGCCCAGGCCATACTGGAAAGCGGATGGGGTACTACTCAGCTTGCCATAAAGGGAAAAAATCTCTTTGGAATAAAGGCTTTTTCTGACTGGAAGGGCAAGAGGATCACAATGGAAACAAGTGAATGGTACAATGGCGTAAAGCAGGTGATTAAGGCGGACTTTAGGGCTTATGACAGCTATGATGATAGCATAATGGACCATAACAAATTGCTGTCAACTAGTCGGTATGAGGCAGTAAGAAAGTGCAAGGATTATAAATCTGCCTGTGAAGCAGTGTATAAATGCGGTTATGCTACTGATCCTGAATATGCTAAAAAGCTTATAAGACTCATTGAACAGTATAGGCTTTATGAGTATGATAATGAATGTCTCAATGAGGCTGCTGCTGATAGGGATAGTGAGAAGATAAGGAAGTTCCAACGTTTATGCAATTCTCTTGGCATTAGGGATTACCAAGGGAAAAAGCTTGTGGAGGATAATATAATAGGACCAAGAACTAGGAGCTGTATAAAGAAGATGCCCTTGCTAAAGAGGGGGAGCAAAGGATCTGCCGTTAGCTTTGTTCAGTCGCTAGTAGGGGCAGTGCCGGTGGATGGAGATTTTGGACCTATTACCGAGGGTTGTGTGAAGGATTATCAAAGAAGAAAAGGACTAAAGGTAGATGGGATTGTTGGTGGGGGGACTTGGACTAGTTTAGTTACTACATAAAGTTGTAACAGTTTGGTGGCTTATCAATATCATAGTAATGTAAATTAAATCTTTGAGAGGAGCTTACTTAATGTTCTACAACGCCAACAACAATGGATACAATTACTTGGTATGGGATAATTACTGGAGGAGCTACAGAATAAATAGCGAGACAGCGGTTCAAATCGCTTTGCAGCGAGTTCCGGGTCAAGTTATTAAGATTGAATTAGACTATGAAAATGGTATATTAGTTTACGAAATTGATATTCGTACTGAAACAGGTGTATATGAAGTGCATGTAGATGCGGCTTCAGGGCAGATATTAAAAGTTGAGAGAGAAAATAATTTTGATTAATAGGCTTAGCTATTCAAAGCAAGCTTTTTGGATTTAATATTAAGTAAAAAGACGACCACTGCAGGGATGGATTCTTGCAGTGGTTATTTATTGTTGATAAATACAGAAAAATACAAAAAAGAAGGTTTTTATAAAAAAGAAAGAGTTTACTATATTTTTTATAGCATATATTATAACTTGCTTAATTTTATATACAATTTTGTCAGCAGTAAGTAAACTCATGAAATACCCAGAGCTTTATGAGTATTTCATAATGGGATTTCCACTTGTTTTGCAATTGATACTAACCTATATTGTATATAGAGAACATAAGGAAAATAGGATTTATAAACTATTTTTACTAATAGGTATAATTTATACACTAGTTTGTGGAGTATTAGCTTTATATGATATTTACTTTACGGCCTCCAATGTTCTGCTTGCCGAAATGGGCGCTTTATTTGCGGCTCAAATGTTGTATCAACTTTTACTTTCGCTAATATTGTTTATTTGCCTCTTAATTAATAAAGTAAACCAAAAAGTTGCAATGGAAGCTATATTAATGCCCTTGATTTCAATAGGTTTATTTTTCTTAGGTGCAATATTGGGGCAAATTGAGGTGTCTTTATATTTCTTACTGTCTATACCAGCAATTTTCGGTATTTTTAACCCTGTTTTATTATATATACTTAGCTATACTGCAAAGGGAAAATTATTTGTAAAAGAAGAGGTGATCTAGCTGGATAAAATTAAACTATTATTAAGCAAAAAATTCTACATCTTTCCAATGCTTCTTGGCTTACTTACTTTTTTAGTTGGTGTTTATTTTGCAGTTGTAAAGGCTGGGATTCCATACCAGGACCCGCCTTTAGAGTTATATGAAAGATACATGAAAGACTTGGTTCTTGGTGAAACATTGATTAAAGTTGGACTT
>JAAYTB010000139.1 GCA_012523855.1 Clostridia bacterium | reverse complement strand
TTAATTTCCTTATCATTCTTTGATAATTTCAAAGTAGACATGTTTAGTTGCAAATCTCCAAACTTTAGGCAGTTATCTTCAAGGACGGTGTTCTTTCTTCTACTTACTGCTCTTATTCTAGCTAGCAATTCCTCACTGGCAAAGGGTTTTGCTAAATAATCATCAGCACCACAATCAAGGCCCTTTACCTTATCTGAAATTTCTCCCCTTGCAGTTAAAAGTATTACAGGAGTAGAGAAGCCTTCCCTTCTAATATGCTTAAGAATACTCAATCCATCCATCTTAGGCAGCATAATATCTAAAATAATTAAATCATAAATATTGCTTAAGGCATTGTCTAAGCCACTTTCTCCATCATTGGCTATATCAACGGTATAATTATTTTTTCTTAATATTTGACCTAAGGCTTCTGCCAATGGAATTTCATCTTCTACAATTAAAACTCTCATCTTTTTCTCCTTTTTTTCATCTTTTCTATTTTATTTTTATTATATCAAATAAACCTTTAATAACCCTTAAAATATACTTATAAGGATTGTTTGCAGATTTTTCAAATAGTTTAAGGTTTCTTTAAGCTTGTATTAGTAAAATGAGTTCATAGAGGCGCTGCAAGGACAAAACTTTCCTAGCAAGGAGGATAGGCATAATGGCTATAGAGGTTTTTAATAGAAATGAATGTAAGTTTATAGTTGATGGGGAAATATATGAAAAGTTAAATAAAAGGCTTCAAGAATATATGGACAAGGATGCTTACAGCAGGAATGATGATTTCTATACTATTAGTAACATTTATTATGATACAAAAGATGATTATCTTATAAGAAATTCCTTATCCAAGCCTAAGTACAAGGAAAAACTTAGACTTAGATCCTATGGCGTCCCCAGTGAAGAGGATAATGTATATTTGGAGATTAAGAAGAAATTTAATGGAATAGTTAATAAAAGAAGGACAACTATTAAATTAAAGGAAGCCTATGAGTTTTTAAATAGTAAGGAAGAACCAGAGCTAAAAAGTTATATGAATAAACAGGTTATAAAGGAAATCCAATATATTTTAAAATTGAATAATCTAGAGCCTAAGCTGTATCTAGCCTATGACAGAAGAGCCATGTTTGGCAAAAATGATAAGGGCTTAAGAATAACCTTTGATAACAATATACGAACTAGAAGACATGATTTAAGACTTGAGGCGGGAGATTATGGACAGCAGTTATTAGAGGAAGGCAAGTTCCTTATGGAGGTTAAGGTTGAAAAAAATATACCCCTTTGGCTAGCAAAGCTTCTATCTGAATATAAGATTTATAAAACTAGTTTTTCTAAGTATGGTAAAGAATACGAAAAAACTCTTAAAAGCAATATAAAATTGAAGGGAGAAATGAATGAATGTTTGAATCAATATTCAACTCACTGTCTGGAACAGCAAATGCAGCCTCAATTCCTGTAATGGATTCAGTTTTAACTATTTTAATATCCTTTATACTAGGGGTAGCCATTAGTATAACCTACATGAAAACAGCTAATAACAAGGTGTATTCACAAAACTTTGCCCTAACCCTTGTTATAATACCAGCAGTTATAGCCATTATAGTACTCTTAATAGGAAGTAATATTGCAAGAGCCTTCAGCTTAGCAGGTGCTTTTTCAATAATAAGATTTAGAAGTGCGCCTGGAGATCCAAAGGATATTAGTTTTGTTTTATTTGCCATGGCA
>JAAYTB010000022.1 GCA_012523855.1 Clostridia bacterium | reverse complement strand
CCTTCAACTGGGAGTATAAGTTCTAATAGTGCCTATGACAGGGCTAAGCTGGAAGAACTTTTAAAGACAAATGTAGCCTTGGCTAAGGATACAGAGGTGACTATTGCTGATGGTATAAGTATGGATGAATTAGGAGAAATGGCCTTGCAGGTTGCGGAAAAGTATGGTTTTGGGGGATATGTAAAAAATGTGTCCTACAGCTTAAATGGTAGAAAGGCAAAAATAATTTTCAATTATGTAGATGGGAAAGAGGGATTCCTTAAGAAGTATAGATATGTAAATGAGAAGGTTAATTCCATTGTGGCTACTGTAGTTAAGAGTGGCATGTCTGATTATGAGAAGGAACTGGCCCTACATGATTATATTGTAAATAATACAAGGTATGATTATGAGAACTATAGAAGGAATACAGTGCCTGGGGATTCTTATACTGCTTATGGGCTTTTGGTAAACAAGAGGGCAGTGTGTTCTGGTTATGCGGAAGTTATGTACAGGCTTCTTAATAAGGCTGGTATAGAGGCCCATATTGTGACAGGAAAGGCTAATGGGGATAATCATGCTTGGAACTTAGTGAAAATAGGAGGAAAGTACTATCATCTAGACGCTACTTTTAACGACCCTGTTACTGCCGATAGAAGAGATGTATTAAGCTATGAGTATTTTAATGTGACAGATAAGGAAATTGCTAGGAATCATAGCTGGAATAAGGCTGCTTACCCTGCGGCAACTGCTACAGAGGCCAATTATTTCAATGTTAATAAGCTAGTATCAAAGGATTATGATGAATTTTGTAACATAATAAAGAAGGGCTTAGTGGATAAGAAGGAAAATATAATGATAAAGACCACTAGTTATGACCCTAAAGTTTATACTTATTCTGCTATTCATAATGTTGTGATGGATAATAAGATAAATTATGTAAAACCCGAATATTCCTATAGTTACGATCCTAATACACTGGTTTTTACCTGTGAAATAAAATACAAATAAAAGCATTATTTATAAATAATGATTGAAAAGTTATATATTTTATCGTATAATACTGTTTATATGGATTTACTAATTTTTTCAATAATTTTAAGGGGGATAAACAATGTTTTGTGAAAAATGTGGCGCTCAGCTAGAAGCAGGGGCTAAATTTTGTACTGTTTGTGGCCACGTAAAAAGCAGTCAACAAGCTAATGAAACTATAGAGACAACACAGCAGTATGATTATACTCAAGATTACAACAATAGTAACACTGGTTTTGCCAATGATGGTTTTGGCAATACTGCAAATACTGGATATGAAAGTTATAATAACGGAGGAAATACTGGCTATTATAATGCTGGGCCTAATGCTAACAATGGTTTCGCTAGCAATCCTAATAATGGTGGTTTCAACAATATGGGACAGCCATCTCCAATGGGACAGCCTTCACCGATGCCAAAGTCTAAGAAACCAGTATTCATTGGTATAACTGCCGTGTTAGTTGTAGTAGCAGCTTTAGTTGGATTATATTTTGCAGTATTAAAGCCAATTATAGCAAAGGCTAATCCTGTTAAGAGAACTATGAAAGCTGTAAGTAAAATAGCTGACTATAAGGCTCTTGATATGAATGCGAAAATAAAGATAGATGCAGATGGCGCACAAGGAGCACTACTTAAAGATTTGTCATTTGTTATTGGCACAAAAGGCGACAAGGAAAGCAAAACTGGTGCTTTTGATATAGGAGTACACTATAAAGATAGAAGTCTTGCTACTGTAAGTGCCTACCTTGATGAAGAGGTACTAATAGTAAGATCCGATGAATTATTTGGAGACACACTATATATCGATCTAGATGATTTAAATGACTTAATGTATGGTGCATCTGATTTGGACTTAGAAACTATTACATCTGGTGCGTCTGCCCTAGATTTAGAAGTTTACAATGACTTTGCTAAGAAAATTGAAAATGACAAAGACTTTAAAGCTGTTAAAAAGAATTACCAGAAATTCTTTGAGAAAAATTTAAATAAATTCATCAAGGACAATGGTAAGGTTGATGTATCAGTTGTAGAAGGTGGTAAGAATAAAAAGGTAAGCTGTGATGAAATAGCTATAACTATAGATGAGAACTTTATAAATACTGTAGCAATAGGTTTCTTAAAAGAAGTTTCTCAAGATAAGGAACTTAAAGCCTTAGTAAAGAAAAAGCTACCTGAGTTCATAGAAGTTGCAGATGAAAGTGGATACTTAGATAAGGTAGATTATGATTTGGATGAATATGAAGAATTCATGGCCAATTTCGATGAAAATTGGGCTGATGCCATGGAAGAACTAAAGTCTGCCATTGAGGAGCTTGAGGAAGAGGAATTGGAAGGTCTAAACTTCAAATCTAAAGCAACAGTAAGAATAGATGAAAAGGACAGACTAAGACAGCTTCTTTATGAATTTGACTTAGGAGATGGTGCTGGAAACATGGTTGGTGGATATGGCACTACAGGTTCAATTTCAATAGAGGTTACTTTCAATGCCTTTGACAAGGACGTGGTTATCGAAAAACTATCTACAGAAGGCGGTATTAACTTAGCAGAAATGGATGATTTTCAGGCTATGAGCCTTATGGGTGAAATACAAGAAAATCTAGAAAACCTCTTTATGAACAACTTGAACCTTGGCTTTTAAAAATTAATTTAAGGATCTGCATATTATGATTAAACTAACGAAGTTAATTAAAAAGGACTTAAAGCTTATATTAAGACATAAGTGGGCAATTATTGCCCATTTGTGTCTTCCATTTTTATTATACGGAATTTTTGCCTTTATCTTTTCCGATATGATGAGTAGGGAAGCGGATATTTCACCAATGAATGTGGCAGTAGTGGATAAGGAAAACAGTGTCCTAAGCAGGATGCTTATTAATAACTTCAAGGGCAATAAATCCTTTTCCAAGATGGTAAACATTAAAACCATGAAGGAGGAGGCGGCTGAGGAAAGCTTTAAGGAAAATCAACTGATGGGTATAATCATCATACCTGAAGACTTTTCTAAAAGCCTTGTGTATATTGAAAATTATCCAATAAACATTATCTTAAACAAGAGGGAGTCTCTGAAAAGCTCTGTCCTTAAAAACATGATGGAAAGCTATGGGGTTTATGTATCTTCTGTAGAAAAATCCATTGTAGCCTACATAGACTACCTAGAGGAATATGATTTCAGCCAAAGTGAATTGGAGGACATTAACGAAAATATGTCACTTCAATTAATACTAGCTGCCCTAACCCGAGGAGATCTCTTTCAGGAAAAGAAGATAAACTCCATACCTTCTTCTAGTTCAGCAGAATATTTCATTGTAGCTATTTTGGTCTTGTTGCTAATGTACAATGGGGTTAGCTCAGGAAACCACTTAATAAAGGAAATTAACAGCGGTTGTCTAAAACGAACAGTGACTAGTCCCGCAGGAAGCCTATCTGTACTATTAAGCAAATGGATATCCTTCTCCATCTACGGAGCAGTTCAAATGATTATCTTTATACTGCCAGTGGTGCTATTTTTTCAAGCCTTCCACCAAGACTTAATAGTAAAAATTATACTATACATGTGGCTGGATATCTTTTTCATAAACAGCATCTTCATATTCCTAGCAACATTTTTCCGAAAAGAAGAGGTATTTATGGCAGTAGGCAATATATTTGTATTTATCTGTGCCCTAGCAGGAGGTAGCTTCCTACCCTTGCAGCTAATGCCACTTGAAATACAAAAACTAGCAGCTTTAACTCCAAACTATTGGATTATAAGAGCTAGCCTCTATATGATGAGTTACAGCACTGGTGGTGCTACTGGCCTATTAGCCATTAGTCAACTTGAGCTTACACTCTATTCCTTGGCTGGAATTTCCCTACTGTTAATATTTATATCCTACTTACGACTCCGAAAGGCGGTGAGGTCATGAATAATAGGGACGGTTCTCTCGACTTTAAAAATATGGGGGACGGTTCACAGAACTTCATTGAAATTAAGCCTTCAAGATCTCAGGTCTTGCCTATAGTTAAAAACCGGCTAAGGTTAATGTATCGCAACAAGTTGTTTATTTTGTTATGCATATTGTTGCCCTTATTTTTCTCCATGTTGGTTAATAAAATTTTTCAGAAAAAGACCTTTTATCAAGGTGTGCCTATTGGAGTTATTGATAGAGATGAATCTGAATTTTCTTCTGAGATTATTAAGAAGATAGGGGCCAATTCTGCCATATCTATGAAGACTATTGGGGAGAAGGAGATAGAGGAGTACATTTCCAAGGAAAAGGTCCAGGCGGTTTATATTTTTGAAGAGGGAATGGAAAAGAGGATAAGAGAAGGAGATTATGAGAATATAGTTTCTGTTTATACTGTTCCTGGCAGCTTAACTGCCATGGGTGTCAGTGATATAATTGCCGGGGAAATAGTTCCCTATGTTTGCAAGTATTTAGTTATAATTGATGGACAAAAGCAGCTAGCTCAGGAGGAATATGTTATAATTGAAGAGGCTATAAGCAAGAGGTTAAAAGACCTTGACCAGGATCCTAGTTTTCAGTTGCCAGTGATAGCTGATCTACGAACACCTAATGTCAGTGAAGTAGATGAAAAAGAGGAAGATGGAGATATTTTCGCCATTTCCATGGGATTAGGCCTTATAGTGATATTTTCTACAATCTTTATGCTAACAGGATGTAGCATTCTTATAAAGGAAGGAGAAAATAGAGTTAGAAGCAGGATAAAGCTAGCAGGTGTAGCTCCTTTCAAACTTTTATTTGCAGATATTTTTTCCGTAACTATAGCAGGGATAAGTATAACCTTCCTTCAATTTATCTTGATGTATCCGGTCTTTGAAGGTATGTCCCTAAGTGGTATTTTGTTAGTAGGCCTAACAATGGTCTTTTATATATTTACTGCTGCATCAATGCTTGTTTTGATAGCCTCCATCTTTAGAAACCATATTTCCTTTCAAAGTTTTATGCCAGTGATGGTCCTTATGATGGGAATCTTGTCTGGCTGCGTATATAGTTTGGAACTGATGCCAGCAGCTATGGAGGATATTGCTATATTTATGCCTACCTATTGGGTTCATAATGGATTATCTGAGATTATTTTATTTAGTGGCACTTTTTCTAGTATACTTCCAAATCTCCTGGTTCTTCTTGCTATGGCAGGGATATTCATTGTGCCTGCAAGGCTTATTTATAGAAAATAAAAGAATAGAAAACACCTATTGCTTCAAAAGTTGATAGCAATAGGTGTTTTTACTTACTTAGTTTATTCCCATAAATATTCCGTTATAGAACATAGCAACTTCAGCTCCTGCAACTTTAAAGAAAAGGAAGTTTACGAAGTAAAGAGCTACAGGTATTACTAAGAAACTGTATAAGGCAGAAGATTCAGCCTTGTTAATGTTACTGCTGATAGCCTTATATAACAATATGATTGAAGCCATTATTCCAGCTAGATAAATCAAATAAGATAAATTTGCTTCAACATAGCCAAAAATTATTGATACTATTGATAGAAGGGCATAAGGTATAGCTGCGAAAACCACCACATTTAGAGCCTGTACAGCATTAAACTGACCCTTCAACATAACAGAGTTAACTAATAAGCTTAGTCCCCAAAGAGCCGCTAACATAACTATTACAAAGAAGAATGAAGCAAGGAAGATCTTGCCGTAGCCAATATCAAATAAGGTCTCTTTTTCATTGCCACCAAAAACAGATGAAAAAGCATCTTCTATGGTAGTAATTGCAGCACCTACTAGTGCCAAGTTTTGCGCTGCACTCCAGAAGTTAAGTAATATTAGAATCAATGTCATTAGGCCAGCAAAGAGATATGTAGCCATTGAAGACATTTGGAATTTTACTTTACTAATAGCAGCTACAGGGTTCTTAAAGAAAGCAGATACTTCCTTACCTAACTCCTCCATAGCTATTGAAAAATTTGATGGACCCTGTGGTGCATACTGCTGTTGACCTGGGCCAGGACCAAAGTTTGGAGCCTGCTGATTTTGAAAGTTAGGTTGTACATTTTGCTGGAAATTCTGTTGTACATTAGGTTGTACGTTAGGTTGTACATTTTGTTGAAAGTTTTGTTGTGGAGCTGAATTTTCAGCTGCTAGAGTAGTTCCGCAATTTCCGCAAAACTTGTCCCCATCAGCCATCTGAGCGCCACAATTTGCACAAAAAGCCATAAGTTAAATCCTCCTTCTTATTAACAAGGTAATTTACTTACTGCAAATTACTTATGTATTATACCGTGATAAGCAAGTAAATCCCTTTGCTTTATTAATATTTATAAAACACTTTTATTATACTATAGAAAAATGTAAAATACAATTATTGAGGGTTTTTTAGGTTGAAAAAGTAAAGATTCGAAAAATTGAAAAGGGGCATAAGGTATGATATAATCAACCATAAATTCTAGAATTTATATTAATGTGATACTGAGGGATGTATATGAGTACTAAAGGAAGGTTTATCTTGTCTCTAATTAAGCGTATTAAGGATGACCAAATATCTGCCTTAGCAAGTCAAATGGCTTATAGGCTATTGTTATCCTTTTTTCCCTTTATGATTTTTCTATTATCAATTATTGCTTATACTCCTTTAAAGAGTGTAGATCTACTAGTTTTTTTACAGGGAATAATACCAGGGGAAGCGCTAACTTTAGTAGAGACCACTGTAAGAGAAGTTACAGAAGTTAGAAAAGGAGAGTTATTATCCTTTAGTTTACTAGGAACAATCTGGGCTGCCAGTGGTGGTACAAAGGCAATAATGCGAGCACTAAATACAGCCTATGATGAAAGAGAAAAAAGAAGTTTTATTAAGGTCCAATTGCTATCTATAGTTTTTACTTTAGGCCTTGTAATTGCCCTATTAGCAACTACAGTTTTACTCGTATTTGGTAACTTACTAGGCAACTATTTAAGCCAATTCCCTAAATTTTCTACTGCCTTGATGCCTGTATGGAACATGTTTCGCTATGTTATAATGGGGGCAGTAATGATAGCTGCATTTACTTTTATATATCAATATACTCCTAGTCGCCGTCTAAAATTAAGGGAAGTCTTACCAGGAAGCTTGTTTTCAACGGCAGGATGGATTATCATTTCAATTGTCTTTTCTTTTTATGTAGATAACTTTGCCAACTACTCCAATTTATATGGAGGAATTGCGGCCATATTTATATTGATGATTTGGATCTATTTAAGTTCAATCATCTTGCTCATAGGAGGGGAGATAAATGCTACCTTAGCCTTTGAGTATCCAAAGAAATATAATCCTAGGGAGTGATACAATTGACCCGAATTTTAGGCTATAACATATATAATAAGAGTAAAAAGGAACTAATAGAATCTGTAGTAGAAACAGAAGAAAAGATAAATATAGTTTCCGGTAATCCCGAGGTTCTATATAATGGACTGCAAGATAAGGAACTCTACCAATGTTTTAACAGCAAAAACACCATAATAATACCAGACGGTGTTGGGGTAGTACACACATCAAAGCTTTTAAAACAAGGAGTAAAGGAAAAGATAGCAGGCATAGAAGTAATGGAAGCCATAATAGAACACTGTGCCAACAATGAAAAGGCCATATTTCTCCTAGGTGCCCAGCAAGATGTTGTAGAGAGTTGTGCCCTTAATTTAATGGATAAATACCCTACATTAAAAATAGCTGGAATCCATAATGGCTTTTTCAATTTAGATGATTGCCAAAACCTTATAGACAAGATAAACAATTCAAAACCCTTTGCCCTCTTTGTAGCCATGGGTTCACCAAGACAGGATCAGTTTATAATGAAGTATATGGACATACTACAGGCAAAAATATTCATGGGTGTAGGAGGCAGTTTTGATATTTTTGCTGGTAAATTGAATCGAGCACCAAGTTGGATGATAAAAACCAATATGGAATGGCTCTACAGAGTTGTTAAAGAGCCTACTAGGATTAAAAGACTAGCTGCTATTCCAAAGTTTATGTATTTAGCAGTGAAGGATAGTAAAAAGAATAAATTAAAGAAATGATAGATAAAAACTAACTAGCCTCTTATTATAGGGCTAGTTAGTTTTTTATATATAACACCGCTTTTTACTTAGTTTTCTTTCAAATACTCTGCAATAGCCTCCTGCCAAGGCCTCATTATATCTCCAGTAGTCAACTCCATCATATAATTTCTTAAAACAGAGTACTTAGGACGCTTTGCTGGTCTAGGGAACTCATCTGTAGTGCAAGGAATTACCTCTGTATCTATTCCTTTTAGTCTAAAGATTTCCTTAGTGAACTCATACCAGCTACATTGGCCACTACAAGTAGCATGAAACAAGCTGTAGTTTTTTTCTTCTATTAGCTTAATGATAGCCCTTGCCAAATCTACAGTGCTAGTAGGGCTTCCTATTTGATCATTAACTACCTTTAAGCTCTTATTTGTCTCGCTTAATTTAACCATGGTTCTTACAAAATTGTTTCCTTCTCCATATAGCCAGGCTGTTCTCAATATGTAATGTTTTGGATTAAATTCTGCAGTAAGTTTTTCACCCTGAAGTTTTGAAGCACCATAAATTGTTTGAGGGTTTGGGCTATCAAATTCTGTAAGAGGGTCTGCAGATTCTCCGTCAAAAACATAATCTGTGGATATTTGAACTATTTCTGCTCCTATGGAATAGGCTGCAGCAGAAAGATTTTTAGGACCTATGGCATTAATTTTATAGGCATTATCTACATCTGTTTCACACTTATCAACTGCTGTGTGGGCAGCGCAATTAATAACTACTTCTGGCTTATGCTCTTGAAAGAAGGAATAAACCTTTTCTGTGTTAGTAATATCCAGTTCGCTTACATCAGTTAATATTAATTCAACATCCTTCTTAAGCTGGAATTGTTTTGTTAATTCTAATCCAAGCTGACCTTTGGCTCCTGTTATTAAAACTTTCATAATTTACCTCCAGATATACGCTAATCATTATCTCATAACATTATAACATTTAGTAAAAAAAGTAGAAACTTTTCATATAAAAAATATTTTTTTATTGATAGAGTGAAAAATGGATGGTAAAATATTACATATACTTATTGGGGAGAAGATGCCATGATGGATAAAAAGTACCAAGAACTCTTAAAAGAATATTATAAAAAAGATAATTTTAAAATTGAATATTCCAATAAAGACAGCAATGTTTGTGCCATATATTTTTCAAGTAATGGCCTATACCCTGAGAATACAGAAGAGGCCTTTAGAAGGGAAGTTGTCAATAAGGATAAATATGAATGGTATAAAACAAGAATAGAGTATGCAGGGAAACATATTTTCCTACGGGACATTCAAAAGCATTGGTATTTAGATGGTATAAATGATAATTACTCCAGTATTGAAAAGCTCTTGGATTTTCTTAAAAAGGAAACTGAAGGTTATGAGATTATAACTATGGGCAATTCTTCAGGTGGTTATATGGCAGTACTTATGGGTATTATCCTAAATGCTAAACTAATATTTAATTTCTCTGGTCAATTTTCTTTAGAATATCATACCGAAAAAGACAAATCTTATTTTAATCAATACTTATATGAAAACAAAGATAATTATGATAAAAACAAGTACTATAACCTTGTGGAATTAGTTGAAAGTAGCAGTATTCCTATAGTATATTTCTATCCAGCCATGGTGGAAGAGGATCTTTATCAAAGGGACTGTGTTAAAAACTGCAAAAACTTATTGTTTTTTAAATTTGCTAGCAGTGTTCATGGGCGGACAGCTATTGAATTTAATATAAAGAAGATTTTAAACAAAAGTCTAGAGGAACTAAAGGAGTTAGAGAAGTTATATGACGGTCAGGCTATATCTAGGATATCTTTTTCTATAAGGGTAAGTGGTTATGTGGGTACGGTGAAAGGAATCCTTCAATTGTCCATGAAGAGATTTATTAAAAAAATATTCTAGGAAGTGTTTAATAACTGAAGAGCTGGTTATAATTATAGAAAAATCCATTTCGGAGGTTATTAAATGAATAGAATAATTTTAATTGGAAGATTGACAAAGGATCCAGAAAAACGGATCTTGGAGGAAGCTGGAAAGGTTTTGACTAGGTTTACTATTGTGGTAGAGCGGGAATACAAAAATCCTAAGGGAGAAAGAGATGTGGATTTTATTCCTATAATAGTATGGGGCAGGAGGGCAGAAGTAGCAGCAGAATACTTAACAAAAGGAAGTTTAATAAGCGTTTGTGGTAGGCTGGCTAATAGAACTATAGTGGACAGTCAAGGTGGAAGAAGATACATTTCTGAAGTGGTTGCAGATACCCTACAGTTTCTGGAGCTTAAGAAGCACAAGGAAAATGTTGTATGATATTTACTGGTGAAATTATAAAAAAATTAAACTTCCACCGAGGCAGAAGTTTAATTTTTTTCCGAAGAAGCTTATTTCTGAATTTTACACCGAAATCAAAGGCCTGTTGAAGTTCTACCTCTGATTGGCTCTAACAAGTGGCCCTTAATTGTAGGGGATCCAAAAAGAATTTCTTAATAGTTATTGATGTCTTTAAATATTTCATAAAGACTTTAGTCCTTCAACATACTGATCTAAAAATTCTACCTTTACAGTTTTAATAAGAGCAGTTTTTTCACTAGCCTATTTGTATTATGACCAATGTGAAAATTTTTTCTCAATTTTCAAAGCTGAATATTTTTGTCCCTAAATTCACAAAATAGATTTAACATTAATTTATGAAAAGATTTTTGGGGAGGGAAGGACAAGATGTTAGAAAGAATGGATTTAAATAGAAGGTACTCTAACTTCTCGGAGCTAGTGGCAGCTGCTTCAGCTAGAGAGTTGGGATTTATGATTATTAACGCTGAATATACAAGGGCCTTCAGTGTCAGGCTTAAGAAAATTATTAGTGAACTAGATGAGAAACGAAGGGCCTTAGCTTCTATTAGCTGTATGTTTAACACTAAAGGTGATATTGCTATTATTGATGAAACACTGGTTGGAAAATTCCTTGCTATTAGATACAAAAGTATTATGGAGGAACATTATAGAGGGATGCCTTTAAATAAAATCGCAAGATCCCTTATGGATGGTGGGGAGAAAAAGCTATTGGACTTTTTAAGCCTATCTTACGATGTGATTTATGAAACTCTACATGAAATATATAAGGAAATTAAGTGTAGAAAAGATATATTAAAGGTACATAAGGAAAAATATAATATAGCATCTTATAATAAGGAAGATGCTGCTATGGTTACTATAGTTTTAATGGTTTTAGAGGATATTATTAAATACCTTGGCCGTAAAGAATCTTATATACTAACAATTTCTGCATTAAAAGTTAGTAAAAGTTTTAGTGCTTATTAGAAATGAATCGACAAAATGAACTAGTAATTGGAAGAAAAATGGAAATTTATCCTGCATAAATAATCGATTCAATGTGGCTTATCATGGATTGATGTCATATTATACAGAAATAATTTTTTTTGTGATATCAGGAAATGACATTATTTTATTTTGACTAGTGTTATCATATGTATAGAGCAAAATTGATGTAACGGTGAAAAAAGAAATTTTGTGGGGGGAATACATATGATGGTAGTAGAATCTTTAAGCAGGACTGAAAAGGTGGAAGACATAACTTATTTATATAATTACAGAGTAACAAGAGGTTACATATCGGTGGAGCAGGGGAAAGAAGTAGTTTCATGTCAGGCCTACGGAATTGAGGTGGAAAGACAGGATATTGTAGATGGAGTTGTTGTTAATATTGAAAGGGATTCTATCCATAATATCAGTCCTCAAAGATATAAGGTTCATAACCTTCTAAGATTACTTTACGATAATGCTGTATCTCCTATTCATCTTGTAGAAGTGCTAGGAGAGTATGTTGATGCTTATATAATGGATTTCGATATATATGTAAGAGACGCATCTACCCTAAATTAATATATGAAAAAGTGCCTTTCTCTGTACATTAATAGGAGAGCGGCATTTTTTTTACACTACAGTGGAATAATTTACCAGAGTCTTGTCGGTTTCTTAAGTGCTATGGTAGGAGTTTTCCTGTATTCCTATGTTTTAAAGAAGTGTTGATTGGTCTTTAGCAAGTTTTACTAAGTTGCCAACCTACCTTTAAAGGAGTAAAATATAAGTCAAGAAAAGGTAGAGGAGAGTTACTGTGATTGTAGGGGTCGGTGTTGATATTATTGAGATAAATAGGATAGCTGAGGCAATGGAAAGGAATCAAAACTTTCTATCCAAGGTCTTTACCCTGAAGGAAAGACAGTATATGGAGGGTAAAAAGAATATGGCCCAGCACGCCGCAGGAATGTTTGCTGCTAAGGAAGCGGTGGCTAAGGCTTTGGGTACAGGTGTAAGGGGATTCTCTATGGCAGATATTGAAATTGTTAGAGATGAAATGGGGAAACCTTCTGTTCTATTGCAGGCTGCTGCTGCAGAACTGGCAAGTAAATTTGGAGATTATAGTATACATCTAAGTATTTCTCATAGTAAAGATAATGCTATAGCTTATGTGATAATAGAAGTGTTAAAATAAAATATAATTTTTAAGAATATTATTGGGCCCTTTAGAATATTAGTATTATTGGTGGAGGAAATAATTCTGGAGGGGTTTATGAAGTTATTTAAAAAGCTGCTGCTAATTTTTGTAGTTACTAGTCTTGCCATTTCTTCTGGTTGCGCTAAGAAAGAGAAAAGTGAAAAAGAAGTGGTGGATCATATTAAAAATATGCAGAGCTATCAGTGCAAGGCCAGGATTGTAGTTCATAATGATAGGCAAGATATTGAGTATCAATGTAATTTGTTTTATGATAGTAAGAATGGTAATAGGTTGGACCTTGGCAAGGATAGAATATACATATTTAAAAACAATAAAACAGAGGTAAAGGACAATGTAAATAATAGACGGTATACTGTGGAAAGTCAATTTGAAGATTTGTACTATTTTACCTTTGTCAGTGAGTACATAAAACTAATTTATGTAAATGAAGATACAAAATATTATATAGAAGAAAAGGGTGGCAAAAGGTATCAGCTTATTGAGCTGACTATACCAGCTAATAATAGAAATATTAATAAGGCGGTATTGTATGTGGATAGTGAAAGCCTTGTGCCTCATAAAGTATTAATTTATGATAGTAATGACAAGGAAAGAGTTGATATAACTTATTCCGATTTTAAAGCTAACCTTAAGCTGGATAATAACTTATTCAGTTTTCAATAAATTTTAATTGCAGTAAGTGTGTTTTTTAATACATTGATATACATATGAGGGGGAAGCGATATGACGGAGAAACTAAGGCCTTTATGGGCTGAGATAAATTTAGATAACATTGCTCATAATATGAAAGAAGTGGTGAAAATATCAGCCTCTAAGGAAATTATTGCTGTGATCAAGGCAGATGGATATGGACACGGTGCATTAGAAGCGGCGCCTGTTTTGTTAGAATCCGGAGCTACCAGGCTAGCAGTAGCAGTGGTGACTGAGGCTCTCGAATTAAGGAGGGCTGTCCAAAAGGCTCCAATTATGATTTTAGGGTATACTCCTGTTACATACATTGAGGAGATTTTGATGAATGATATAGAGATTACTGCCTATGATTATGATTACGTAAGACAATTGTCCAGGGAGGCTGATAGATATAATAAAAAAATCAAAATACATATAGCTGTGGATACTGGTATGGGACGTATAGGTTTTTTACCTACAGAAAGTAGTGTGGAAAATGTATATAAAATTAGTAAATTGCCTAATATAATAATTGAAAGTGTATTTTCTCATTTTTCCAGCGCTGACGAGTTGGATAAAGAATATACATTATACCAGTTTGAAAAATTCAATTGGTTTTGCAAGGAGCTGGAGGCAGCTGGAGTTAAATTTAAGTTCAGACATATAGCAAATAGTGGAGCTATTATTGATTTGCCTCAAACTCATTTAGATGCTGTGAGACCTGGAATTGTATTATATGGTTACTATCCTTCTAAGGAAGTTGATGTAACAAAAATAGATTTAAAACCGGCAATGTCTCTTAAAGCCAGTATAATAAACCTTAAGAAGGTGCCTGCAGGTGAATACATAAGTTATGGCAGAGCATATAAAACAAATAGAGAAAGCGTAATAGCAACTTTACCTATTGGTTATGCAGATGGGTACACAAGACTGCTCTTTAACAAAGGTAAGGTTATCGTGAGAGGAAAATTTGCTCCTATCGTAGGCAAAATATGCATGGATATGTGTATGATAGACGTCACTGATATAGAAGGAGTAGAGTTGGGCGATGAGGTTATTATAATGGGGGAAGAGGACAATATAAAATATAATGCCGATGACATTGCTCAAAACATAGATACAATCAACTATGAGATACTCTGCTCTATTAGCAAGAGAGTTCCAAGGGTTTTTATTAGGAATGGTAAGGTAATAGAAATAAGGAATTATGTTGAATAATACTTTATCTATGCTTACTTTGGTATTAAATCCTGCCTATTATAAGGGAGCCTAAAGGGAAATGTTGGGCGGTAATATAATTGCTTTGACATATGGAATAAGGGTGGGATATAATTGTTTATGATAGGTAGATTATTATAATGTTAGATGTCTATCAATGGCAATGTAGCAGTAAGAGGCTACGTTATAATATTCCTACGTCATAATTTGCTTAGGGTAATAGGAGGTAGCGTAAAACATGTCAGGTTCAAAGAGATTAGTTGTAAACCTCTCAGAAACACTCGAAAGACATTTAGAAAAAAAAAGTGAAGAGAAAGGCAAAAAAAATAGTCAATATATTAAGGATGCCATAATATTATATATAGAGGAAAGAAAAAAGAATGAATATATAGATAGAATGAAGAAGGGTTACATGGAGATGGCTGACATCAATGTTGAAATGGCAGAGATGGGATGTGCTGAAGATTTTATAAACCTGCAAGATTATGAGGTATGGCTTACGGAGAGTGATTTGCCTGATGACTATGATAGTGAAACGAGGAGATATATTTTATGCTGACCTTAGTCCTGTGGTAGGATCAGAGCAGGGAGGCGTAAGACCGGTTATTATTATACAGAATGATATTGGCAATAAATACAGTCCTACAGTTATTGTAGCGGCAATAACTTCTCAGATAAATAAGGCAAAACTCCCCACCCATGTTGAAATCTCTTCAATAGAATATGGGCTTAACAAGGATTCGGTAGTTTTGCTTGAACAGATAAGAACACTAGACAAAAAAAGACTAAAAGAGAAAATTGGTCATATGAAAGACGATGATATGGCACTGGTAGATGAAGCTCTACTAGTTAGCGTAGGTCTTCATCATAGATGATTATTTTAAGTTGCTTTCTATTTTCCTCCATCCTATAGGAAAGGTTATTTCAGCTTTAATTGAAGTAACCTTTTTTTTATTAGCTGACTTTCTAGATCTTCTTAGAAAAGATGGAATAAAAACTTAGTCTAATATAAACAATATTAGTATTGCTATATAAATTTTGATATCGATGGTGATACCATGAATACTATTAAAGTATATTTAAAAATAACAACAGGCTTGTTTCTTGTGGCTGTGAGTATCAATTTGTTCCTGGCTCCCAACCACTTGACTGCAGGAGGAGTTAGTGGTCTGGCTATTATTATAAACTACTATCTACCTAATCTACCTATAGGATTATTGACCTTAATTATGAATGTGGTCTTATTTATAGTGGCCTTTTTCGTAATAGGTGGCAAGTTTGGCAAGAAAACCATATACGCTAGCTTGGTGCTGGCGGCGCTGATTTGGATTATGGATCTTTTTCTTGCAGAAGACATGGTCCTAACTAAGGACTTAATGTTGGCTTCCATTTTCGGCACCTTTTTATCAGGGATTGGAATGGCAATAGTTTTTAATGAAAATGCTTCTACTGGCGGTACAGATATTATAGCAAAGATTATAAACAAATTTTTTCATATAGCCATTGGCAAGTCTTTGCTGGCAGTGGACTTTTTAATAACTATCTTAGGAGCCATGACTTTTGGTATAGATCAGGGACTATATTCCTTGTTTGCAGTTATAATCAATGGAGTGATTATTGATTATGCCATTAATGGATTTAATGTATGTAAGCAGGTTATGATTGTAACAAGCCATAAGGAGGAAGTTGGAAGGTATATTACAGAAACTCTTGACAGAGGCTACACCGTCCTTCTTGCTAGGGGAGGATTTAGCAATAAAGATGTAGATCTTATTTATACTATTTTATCCAGAACAGAATATATAAATTTAAAAAAATATATCATATCTATTGATAAGAGAGCCTTTATATCTGTTAATGATGCCCATGAAGTATTAGGAGAGGGTTTTTCCCAGTTAATAGAGGATTGAAAGTGCATTTTTATAGCACTTTTTGTTTTTTGTTGAAAAGTTTTAGTATTTAATGTAAAATTTACATAAGAGCTAGTGGTATAAGATAGATAAATGTTATAAATATGGTTAAGTTGGGCAGAATTATAGCTGAAATATAAAAATTAATTAAAAATTTAAATGAAAGAATAGCACAGGTTATGATATAATAAAAAAGGCTAAAGGCAAAATGTTGTGGAATAAAAAATCAGAAGGGACGATAATGTAATGATTGAATTTAAGGATGTTAGTAAAACTTATGATAATAAACAGTATGCCTTAAGTAACATAAATATAAAGATCGAAAAGGGCGAATTTGTATTTTTAGTTGGTCCAAGCGGTGCCGGAAAGTCAACCTTTATTAAATTGTTGCTTAGAGAGGTAGAAACCACATCTGGAACGATAAGATTAGGTAAAACAGTAGTAAACGAATTGAAGAGAAAAGAATTGCCCTACTATAGAAGAAAAATTGGAATGGTTTTTCAGGATTTTAGATTGATACCAACTTTAAGTGTTTATGAAAATGTTGCTTTTGCCATGAGGGTTATTGAAGCACCTTATAGGGATATAAGAAAGAGAGTACCTATGGCCTTGTCCATGGTAGGTCTATCCTCAAAGTTTAAGCAGTTTCCTAATGAACTATCTGGTGGAGAACAGCAGAGGGTTTCTCTGGCAAGGGCTCTTGTAAACAATCCATCCCTACTTATTGCCGATGAGCCTACAGGAAATCTGGATCCAGATACAGCTATGGAAATTATGAGAACTTTAGATGATATTAATAAAGCAGGTACAACAATCCTTATGGCTACCCATGCTAAAGATATTGTTGACAGTATGAAAAAGAGAGTTGTAGCTATAGAAAAAGGTGTAATAGCAAGAGACGAGACAAGGGGGAGATACGGCTATGAAGATTAGTACCTTTAGACACTTTTTTGCAGATGCATTTAAGAGTTTGAAAAGAAATTTCACTATGAGTTTTGCTTGTATCATGACAGTGGCTGCAACATTGTTTATATTTGGAACCTTTTTATTGTTGATGGGTAATGCCAATAAGCTTATGGGAGATCTAGAGGACAAAGTTCAAGTAGTTATATTTTTGAAAGAAGATATCTCATTTACGGAAAAGGCAGCTATAGAAAATAAATTAAAAGATAATAGCAGTGTAGAAAGATTCGAACATGTAACTAAAGATCAGGCCTTTGATAGAATGAAGGAGAGGATGGGAGAAGATTACCAGCAAGTATTAAGTGGCTACACTAAAGAAAGTCATCCTTTTCCAGAATCCTACGATGTACATCTTAAGACTGTTGAAGCTGCAAACCAAATCGAAGATGAATTCAAGGATATGAATGGTGTAGACGATGTTGGTAATGATAGACCAACTATTGAAGCCATAATAAATATTTCAAAAACTCTTAAATGGGTTGGAGTATTTATGTTCCTATTGCTTGGAGGGGTTTCTCTCTTCCTAATAGTAAACAGTATAAGGCAGACAGTTTTCTCAAGAAGAAGAGAAGTAGGTATTATGAAGTTTGTTGGTGCTACAGATTGGTTTATAAGATGGCCTTTTATTATTGAAGGTATAGTTATAGGATTGATCGGAGCACTTATATCTACAGGAATACTTAAGGTAGTTTATGACTATGTTGTTAAAAGCATAACCAAGGGTTCTTTGATGGCTATTGATGTTGTGGCATCTTCATATGTAACCACTCATTTATCCTGGAGCTTTGCTATTGCAGGTATGTGCATTGGTGCTGTAGGTAGTATTATTGCTTTAAGAAAATTCTTAATTGTTTAAAAGGTGTACAACTTCCTATATAGTTCTATAAGAAAATTGCATAATTCTGTTATGCAATTTTCTTATAAGAACTTTAGATCTACATAGATTGATAAAATTATATGAGGTGGAAAAGATGAAAAAATTGATTAGTGTCATAGTATCTTTACTTATATTTTTAAATATTACGACCACAGTTTTAGCAGATCAATTAAATGACGCAAAGAATCAATTGAATAATGCAAATCAATCAATTAACGAAAATAAGGAAAAGTTGGATGATATTCAAGAGGAGCAAAAAATAGTTGAAAAGCAACTTAAAGATCTGGAAAATAAGATGAATCAGCTTACTGGAGAAATAAAGAAACTAACAGCTCAAATAAATACTACTAATGAGGATGTTGAAAGGCTTGTGGGAGAAATAGATGCTAAGCTCAAGGAGATAGAAGAACAGGAAGAGCTTTTAGATCATCGTTTATTAGTTATGTATAAGAAGGGAAACATCGGATTTATAAATATAATTTTCTCTTCTGAAAACTTTGCTGATATGGTTGATAAGGCTGTTTATGTTGAAAGAATCATTAGTAACGATAAGCAATTAATTGCTAAGATGGAAGAAAATAAAAAGCAACTAGAAGAGACTAGGAAGGACTTGGAAAATAAAAAGGCAGAACTTGAAAAGATAAAGCTGGATAATTCTACGAAATTGGCACAATTAAATAGTCAAAGTGCTGAGAAAAAGGAGTTAATGGACAAGCTTTCAGAAGATAGGGAAAGCTATCTAAAGCTTATAGAACAAGAAGAAAAGGACGCTGAAGCCTTAAAGGAAAAGATTAAGAATCTAGAATATCTAAGAGCTAAAGCGGAAGCAGAAGCTAAGGCTAAAGCAGAGGCGGAGGCTAAAGCCAAGGCTGAAGCGGAGGCTAAAGCAGATGGTAAAAGTCAAGGTCAAGAGGATGATAAAAAGGAAGACAAAGATCAAGGAATAGTAAGTAAAGGGAAACTATACCGTGTAACTGGAGTTCCATATCGAATAACCTCTTCTTACGGCACTAGATTTCATCCAGTATTAAATACATATAGATTTCATGCTGGTATGGATATAGGTGTTTATTCAGGAACCCCTTTATATGCCTTGAAAGATGGACAAGTAATATTTTCTGGCTATATGAGTGGCTACGGTAACGTAATTCTCATACATCATGGAGATATAATAAGCCTATATGCTCATAACTCAACCTTGCTAGTAGAGGAAGGCCAGTATGTTAAAGGTGGACAACTTATTGCTAAATCAGGAAATAGTGGTGTATCCACAGGGCCTCATTTGCATTTTGAAATAAGAAAACCTAATGGTGAAACTATAGATCCATCACCATACTATGTAAGAAATTAGGACAAGCGGCTTTTGGGCTGCTTGTTCTAATTTTTTTAATGTTTTAAGATAAAGTTGAAATTTATTAGTTTTATCCCTATATTTGATATTGTGCAAATGGCAATTAGCAGTTAAAATAAATATGTATTTTCAAATAAATATATAATATTTGCAAGTATATACATAATGGAGGTAAAGATGAAATTTTTAGTCAATTACTTAAAGGGTATAGCTGTAGGAATAGCGGTTTTAGTTCCAGGGGCTAGTGGTGGAACTATGGCTATAATATTGGGGATTTATGATGATTTATTGCATTCCATAGGCTCTTTCTTTGAAAATTGGAAGAAACATTTCTTATTTTTATTGCAAGTAGGATTAGGAGGGCTTACAGGACTGCTAGTTTTTAGTGGTGTTTTGTCATCTGCTCTAGAGCACTTTCCTTTTGAGACCCAATTTTTGTTTATGGGTGTCATCTGTGGCGGGATACCAGTTCTCTACAAGAAGTCAACTGAGGGTAAGGTAGAGCTTAAGAATTTAATTTTTGTAATTATTGGTCTTATTATTGTTATTTTACTTGGGAAAGATCCAGCTGCTGCAGAAACTTTAGCAAATCCTGAGGGGATGGCTAGCTTGCTACTGTTATTTATCGCTGGTATCGTAATGGCAGTAGCCTTGGTTTTGCCGGGGATAAGTGGTTCTTTGATGCTTTTAATCTTGGGTCTATTTCATATTACCGTGTCAGCTATTGAAACCAGAAATATTACATTTCTTATGCCCTTGGGTTTAGGGGTGCTTGTAGGTACTTTGGCTACAACTAGGATTATTGAGGCCTTGCTTAAAAAGTATCCTAATAAAATGTATATGTTGATTTTAGGTTTTGTGACAGGATCCTTGATTCCAGTATTTCAAGTGGTAGGTTTACCTAGTGGAATAAAGATATTAACTTCTTTAATTGCTTTTGTAGTTGGCTTTATTGTAATTAGGTTTATAAGTAAGAAGGATGTATTGGATTAATTTTAAGAGTAATAATTTAAGAGACTGTAAGGACTGTTTAAGATGGTTTCCTTACAGTCTTCTTTAAATTATGAAGATTTTTTGAAGATGGTAACCGTTGAAAATAATAACAAATTATGGTAATATCTTTCTAAGCCGTATAAATTTTTATACAATGGGGAGGTAATACTGTTGAAAGAATTTAAATTCAACGGAAAGGTTATTATTATCGCAGGAATTATTGTAGCTTTGGTTTGCTTTGGCGGATTTAAGCTACTAGCTTTGGAAAAAGAAAAAGGCAAGAGGACTATCATTAAGGAAGATATCGGTGAATTTAAACTATCAGACTATTATATATATATTAAAGAAGCAGTTTTTGATAAGAAGTTTGGGGAAGTAACAGATTGTGATAAGGCTAGAAAAATAGCAGAGGATGTGTGGAAGGAAAATTACGGTGTAGAATCTATGGAGAAATATAAGGCTCTATTGTTTTACTATGATTTTCAAGAGGATGCTTGGTTAGTTAAAGCTGATATACCAGAGAATAAAGTTGATAGGGTGCCTCATATATTAATTGATAGTAAGGAGGGGAAGGTTTTAGGAATTTGGCGAGAGATGACCTCTGTGGCTATGAATGGTTTATAAAACAATAGTTTATCTTATAAATTCAGTAGTATCTATATTTTATGGGGAAACGCACGGTATTTCTTATAGTGAATATGCTGCGTTTCTTTTTTACTATGACTTTTTAGATAAAGGAGTTTTGCTAGTTGACATTAATAAAATGGGAACTTATTTTATTGTAGATTATTTAATATATAAGTGCTACAATTAAAATTATATGGAGAAAAGGACATTAAAAGTAATGTAGCTTTTATATTTTAGTAAAAGTACCGTTTAAAAGATATTAATTAGGCATAAAATATAAAAAGGTTATTAGAGAGTAGTTTTCTTGTAAGCTTAGAATAGGGGTGTATATTAATGCAGTTTAATGGAATGAATCAAGACAATAATGAATTTTTTGATAATGAAAGATTGGAGGCTTCTAGACGAAGAAATAGAATATTACTAATAGTACTTATTTTAGTTTTAACTAATATTCTTTCTATATTTATTGGTAACAGGCTTGCTATTGCTACTGGCAGTATGGTGACGGTAACCAAGAAAGAATATGAGAATTTAAAAGATTTAAAGGAAGTTTTGAAGAAAGACGAAAATGAAGAGCTGAATACTGCTTTAAGTGAATATGACGGTGTATTAAAATTTAAAAAGCTTTTTGAAGTAAAAAAAATGTTGGAAAATTATTATTATGGCGATATAGATGAAGATCTCTTAGTGGAAGGAGCTATTAAGGGATTAACGGAATCTCTAAATGACCCTTATACTGTCTTTATGAATGAGGAAGAGTACAAGGAGTTTAACACAAGCACAGAGGGTGAATATGTAGGAGTAGGCTTGATGGTAGGAGTTAAGGATGAGAAGATAACAGTAATATCTGCCTTCCCTGAATCTCCAGCGGAAAAGGCTGGCATAAAGCCTGGAGATACTATTATAAAGGTCAATAATATAGATGTGGCAGGTAAGGATTTAGAAAAAGCTGTTTCCATGATGAGAGGAAAAGAAGGGGAAAGTGTCGATATTACACTGTTTAGAGAGGGTAAAGGCAGCTTTGATACTAAAGTAACCCGTGCAAAAATTACCCTTGAAACAATAAAGTATGAAATGTTAGAGGGTAATATTGGATATATTCAGATAAGTAGCTTTGATTTGAAGACTGATGAGGATTTTGCAAAGGCTGCTAAAGACTTAAAAGACAAGGGAATGAAAGGATTAATTATAGACTTAAGGGATAACCCAGGTGGTTTATTAGATACTTGTGTAAATATTAGTTCTCAATTTATAGATAAGGGTGAAGTTATAGTAACTCAGAAGTATAAGGACGGTTCTGGAGACACTAGCAAGGCGGTAAAGGGACAGTTGCTAAAGGGAATGTCTTTGGTGGTTTTAACTAATGATTATAGCGCCAGTGCTTCAGAAATATTAGCAGGGGTTATAAGAGATTATAAAATTGGTACTCTTGTAGGAACAACAACCTTTGGAAAGGGTGTAGTTCAAACTTTATTAAGGGCAGGAGGAGGAACTGCATTAAAGGTCACAATATCTAAGTATTACACCCCAAGTGGAGAAAATATTGATAAAATTGGTATTAAGCCTCATGTTGAAGTAGATTATCCCAAGGAATTGTTAGAGAAGGAATATGATAGAGCAACAGACCCTCAATTTCAGAAAGCGATGGAGGTAATCAAAGGAAAAATAAAATAAGGGGGATTTGCAGATAAATGGATTTAGCAATATATGTACTAAAATCGGTAGCTCAAGCCATAGCAGGATCGGGCGCCACCATACTAATTATTTTAGGATTTATTCTTTACTTTCAAAATAGAAGAACAGCAGCTATGCAAAAGGTAATAATTGGGCAGAGTATCAACTCTCCCCTTGAACTTACCTTGTCACAAATTGTCTTAGGTATTGCTGGCGGTGTAGTTGCTAGTTTATTGATAAGTTATACAGGGGTAATGTTTGATGAAAAATCAGGTGTAGAATTAATTTTTCTAACATCTATACTATTATCCTTGGTGAAACCAAGATTTATTTGTTTTTCCTATGCAGGGGCCATACTTGGAGCTATATCACTAATAGTTAATGATATAGCTGTTTTGGCCCTTGGTCAGCCTTTAATGGATGGTTATTTTAATGTGGATATAACTTCTTTAATGACCATGATTGGTATTCTACATATAGTAGAGGGGCTTTTAGTTGCTGTAGATGGTTCTCGAGGCGCCATTCCTGTGTTTTCAAACAATAATGGGAAGATTGCTGGTGGTTTTGCCTTAAAAAGATATTGGCCTATACCAGTGGTTATAATGCTTTTAATCTTCCCTGAGACATCTGCTGGCGCTGCTAGTGGCACTGTAGATCTACCCTTGCCTAATTGGTGGCCCTTAATAAGGGGGAGCTACAATGGAGAGCTTTTGAAACAAGCAATTATAGGGATTTTTTCTATTTACGCTATGTTAGGGTATAGTTCTGTAACCTTTACCAAAACTAAGAAGGAAAAGGCTTTAAGTTCAGGTGGTTGGATCTTCTCTTATGGTCTTATATTAACAGCTGTGGCTCAGTTGGCTTCCTTCAATAATATCCTATTGAAGGTCCTAGTGGTGGTCTTTACACCTTTGGCCCATGAGCTTATGTTAAAAATTCAAAGGGAGAAAGAACGGAAGCTAAAGCCAAGGTTTGTAAGCTCAGAACGAGGAATTATGGTTTTGGAGGTTGCTCCTAATTCTCCAGCAGCCTATATGGGTATCAGAACAGGTGATAGGCTCTTAGAGATAAATAGTCGTGAAATAAATAATGAAAAAGACGTGCTGGAAAGTATAAAACAAGCCTTAAGTAAGATAGTTATTAAAATCCAGCAAGTTAATGGCAATGAAAAAGAACTTATGTATGGTAGTTTCACTGCAGGTGAGAGGCTGGGAGTAGTATTTGTGCCTAGAAACTTACCTAAGAAAGATGTCCTTTCAGCTGTTGAAGCAGTGAATTTTAGAGATTTATTGGACAAAATATATAAGAATGATGAAGATAAAAACCATGTGGATAATGAAAAGGGAAGGGATAAGACTGAAGAGGATGACGGCGACCAAAATTATAGACAAGGTGAAGAGGATAGTCAGCCTAGGGATGATGACAAAAATAAATCTAATGATGAAGATAATAAAAGTTAGTTTTGATAAACCGGTGCTAAAAATTATAGTGCCGGTTTTTCTTTTTATTAGGTTTTTAGCCATTTATAATAGGTTATATAGATTGGTAATTATTTAATAATGATTCTCTATTATTCTTGACAGATAATATTTAAAAGTATAAAATATATGTGGTATAGCTCCGAACAAGTATTCGTGAAACGATTACGGTGTTGATATGAGGGTATAATAGTAAAAAGAATTTTTATTTAACATACATAGTTTGCCAATAAGGCAGGTATTGGAGGGGAAAAGATTATGGGACAATATAAAATTAAGTCCGCTTTTAAGCCTACAGGGGATCAGCCTCAGGCTATAGATAAGCTGGTGGAAGCTATTGAAAAAGGAAATAGGGGTCAGACTTTATTAGGTGTTACCGGTTCTGGGAAGACTTTTACCATGGCTAATATTATTGAAAGGGTACAAAAACCAACTTTGGTATTGGCCCATAATAAAACTTTGGCTGCACAGCTTTGTTCTGAGTTTAGAGAATTTTTCCCGGACAGTGCAGTGGAATATTTCGTATCTTATTATGATTATTATCAGCCAGAGGCATATGTTCCTCAGACTGATACCTTTATAGAGAAGGATGCTTCTATTAACGATGAAATTGAAAGGTTGAGGCACTCTGCCACAGCAGCTCTTTTTGAAAGACGGGATGTTATAATAGTAGCTTCTGTTTCCTGTATATATGGACTTGGTAATCCAGAAGAATACAAAAACTTAACTATATCTCTGCGACAGGGTATGATAAAGGATAGGGACGAAATTATCAAGAAACTAGTAGAAATACAGTATGAAAGAAACGAGATAGATTTCCATAGAGGAACCTTTAGAGTTAGAGGAGATGTATTGGATATTGTTCCTTCTGATTCTAATAGTAGAGGAATTAGGGTGGAGTTCTTTGGCGATGAAATAGATAGGATAAGAGAGTTTGACATTTTAACTGGTGAACTTTTGAAGGATTTAAAGCATGTGCAAATATTTCCGGCCTCTCACTTTGCTACTTCAAGGGAGAAGTTGGAGATAGCTATTAAAATGATAGAGGCGGAATTAGAAGAAAGATTAAAGGAGTTAATGGCGGAGGATAAGGTTTTAGAAGCTCAAAGGCTCAAGCAGAGAACTAATTTCGATATTGAAATGATTAGGGAAGTTGGTTACTGCAGTGGTATTGAAAATTATTCTAGAATAATGGATGGTAGAGATCCTGGAACCCCCCCTAAGACATTAATAGACTATTTTCCGGAGGACTTTTTGCTCTTTATAGACGAGAGCCACGTTACCCTGCCTCAGGTTAGGGCTATGTATGCTGGTGACCGTTCAAGAAAGAATACCTTGGTGGATTATGGTTTTAGGCTACCTTCAGCCTTTGATAACAGGCCTCTAAAATTTGATGAGTTTGAAAAGAAAATTAATCAGGTGGTTTTTGTTAGTGCTACTCCTTCCAAGTATGAATTAGAACATTCTACTGTGGTGGCAGAGCAAATCATAAGGCCTACAGGACTTTTGGATCCTGAGATTATCGTTAATCCAGTTAAGGGACAGATAGATGATCTTTATGGAAATATTCAAAAGACTATAGATAAGGGCTTTAGAGTTTTAGTAACTACCTTGACTAAAAGAATGGCTGAAGATTTAACAAAATACTTAAAGGATCTAAATGTAAAAACAACCTATCTACATTCTGATATAGATACTATTGATAGAATGAAGATTATTCGTGACCTTAGAAAAGGGGATTTTGATGTTTTAGTAGGTATAAACCTTTTAAGAGAGGGATTAGATATTCCAGAGGTTGCCTTAGTTGCAATATTAGATGCTGATAAGGAAGGTTTCTTAAGATCTGAAACTTCTCTAATACAGACTATTGGTAGAGCTGCTAGAAATAGTGAAAGTAAGGTTATAATGTACGCTGATGTGATTACAGATTCTATGAAAAGAGCTATTGATGAGACCAATAGAAGAAGAGAAATTCAGATGGACTACAATAAGAAACATGGTATAACCCCAAAAACTGTAGCTAAGCAGATTAGAGATATAATTGAAATTTCCTCTGTTTCTGAGGAAGGAGCAGAGTATGGCTCCATGGAAGAGGCCTTGGAAGCAACAGTGGAAAATATAGAAAAGACTTTAGAGAAATATGAAAGAGAAATGAGGGAAGCTTCTAAGGAGCTTCAATTTGAAAGAGCGGCCCAGCTTAGAGATAAAATTTTTGAATTAAGGAAAATGAAAAAGAAAATTAATAATAGTTAGGGTAAGATTTTATTTAATATGTGGAATAAAAGTTTAGTCTAAATCATAGAGAGTAGAGGTTGAGATACATGCAAGATAAAATAAAGATTAAGGGCGCTAGAGTGAATAATTTGAAAAATGTGGATTTGGAGATACCAAGAGAAAGGTTGGTGGTTTTTACGGGACTGTCCGGTTCAGGTAAGTCTTCCTTGGCTTTTGATACCTTGTATGCAGAGGGACAGAGGCGTTATGTAGAATCTTTATCTGCCTACGCCAGAATGTTTCTAGGACAGATGAACAAGCCAGATGTAGACTATATAGAAGGCCTATCTCCGGCCATATCCATAGATCAAAAGACTACTAGTAAAAACCCCCGTTCTACTGTTGGTACTGTGACAGAAATATATGACTATTTGAGATTGCTTTATGCTAGAATTGGTGTGCCTCATTGTCCAAAGTGTAGTAAGAAAATTAGTCAGCAAACCATAGATCAAATGGTGGACCTTATTATGGATTTGCCAGAGAGGACTAAAATTCAAATTATAGCTCCTATTGTTAAAGGTAGGAAAGGACAGCATGAGAAGGTATTAGAAACCATCAAGAAAAAAGGTTTTGTAAGGGCTAGAATTGATGGTGACTTGTATGATTTAACAGAAGATGAGGTAGTTCTGGAGAAGAATAAGAAGCATACTATAGAAGCTGTTGTAGATAGATTAATTGTTAAAGCTGATATTCATGGCAGGTTGGCAGATTCTTTGGAAACAGCTTTAAAGTTAGCAGAGGGTGTAGTAGTTGTTAATGTTATCGATGGGGAAGATATACTTTTTAGTGAGAAGTTTGCCTGTATTGACTGTGGAATCAGCGTTGAGGATTTATCACCTAGAACCTTTTCCTTTAACTCACCCTTTGGTAAGTGTGATCGTTGCGATGGTTTAGGTACTTTATTAGAGATTGATGAAAATCTTGTGATACCTGATAGAAGCAAGAGCATTAATGGAGGGGCCTTTGCCCATTGGAGTAGCGGAAGATTGAAGGAAGACTCCTGGAGTTACAGCGTAATGACAGCGTTGAGTAAAAAGTATAACTTTTCTTTAGATACTCCTATAAATGAGCTGTCAGATGAGGTTGTAGACATTCTATTGTATGGTACACAAGGTGAAAAGGTTCTTGTACATTATGACAAAGAGTTTTCTTCCGGACAGTTTTATCATAATTATGAGGGAGAAGTAAATATATTAAAAAGAAGGTATATGGAGACAAATTCTGACCTTATTAAGTCTGAAATTGAACAGTTTATGAGTGATAATCCATGTCCTAAGTGCAAGGGTGACAGATTAAAGCCTGAAGTTCTAGCTGTTACTGTAGGTAACAAAAATATAGCTGACTTTTGTAAACTATCTATCAGTGATGAATTGAAGTTTATTAAGAGCTTAGAATTATCTGAAAAGGATAAGATTATAAGTGGACAGATAGTAAAAGAGATTACCAATAGGCTTGGCTTTTTAGAAAAGGTAGGCTTGGACTATCTTTCTATGGCTAGAAGTGCAGGAACCTTGTCTGGTGGAGAGGCCCAAAGAATTAGATTGGCTACACAGATTGGATCTTCCTTAACAGGAGTTCTTTATATCTTAGATGAACCAAGCATAGGTCTTCACCAGAGGGATAATGATAGGCTGATCGAAGCCTTGAAAAATCTTAGAGATTTAGGAAATACCTTAGTTGTAGTAGAGCATGACGAGGATACTATAAGAGAAGCAGATTACATTGTTGATATTGGACCTGGAGCTGGAGAGCATGGTGGTGAGGTTGTGGCTGCAGGAACTTTGGAGGAAATTAAGGCTGTAGAGAATTCTATTACAGGACAATATTTATGTGGCAAGAAAGAAGTTATAGTACCAAAGGAAAGAAGAAAGGGTAATGGCAATTGGATTAAGGTAATAGGGGCTAGGGAAAATAATCTGAAAAATATAAATGTAGAATTTCCTTTAGGAGTATTAACTGCTGTTACTGGAGTTTCAGGTTCAGGTAAGAGTACCCTTGTTAATGAAATTTTATTTAAGGCACTGCATAGGGCAGTTAATAGAGCCAGAAGATATCCTGGTGCCCATAAGGAGATAAGAGGCATTGAGCATATTGATAAGGTTATTGATATTGACCAGAGTCCTATAGGAAGAACTCCTCGTTCTAATCCTGCTACCTATACCGGTGTTTTTGACATAATTAGAGCATTATTTGCAGATACCAACGATGCAAAGATGAGAGGTTATAAGCCAGGGAGATTTAGTTTCAATGTAAAAGGTGGACGTTGCGAGGCTTGTAGCGGTGATGGTATAATAAAGATTGAAATGCAGTTTCTTTCTGATGTTTATGTCCCTTGTGAGGTCTGTAAGGGTAAAAGATACAACAGGGAAACCTTAGAGGTAAAATACAAAGGTAAAAATATTGCCGATATTCTTAATATGACAGTAGAAGAAGCTTTAAGGTTCTTTGAAAATCTACCAAGAATAAAGAATAAACTTCAAACTTTGTACGATGTTGGTCTAGGTTATATCAGATTAGGTCAGCCTTCCACCCAGCTTTCTGGTGGGGAAGCTCAAAGAATTAAATTGGCCTACGAACTATCTAGAAGAAGTACCGGTAATACCCTTTATATTTTAGATGAACCTACCACAGGACTTCATATTGATGATGTGAACAGGTTAATAGCTATTTTGCAAAGATTAGTAGATACAGGTAATACTGTTATCGTAATTGAGCATAATCTTGATGTTATTAAATCTGTTGATTATATAATAGATTTAGGTCCTGAAGGGGGCGCAAAGGGTGGTAAAGTCATTGCTAAAGGGACGCCTGAGGAAATTTGTGGAAATAAATTATCATATACAGGACAATATTTAAAAAAAATGATATAATTAAATTTAGACTAGCATAATGTATAAAATGCTAGTCTTTAAAATATTTATTATGGCAGGTGATATTAAAATGGATTTTGCAGACTTAATTAAGCCTATTTTGGGAGTAATAGTTATTGCAATAATATATGTTATAATTTTTATGGCTCTTAGAATAATGTATAAGGATGTTAAAAGTGGTGATAAGAAAAAAGTATTGAAAAAGGCCTTAGGACTAGAGGTGTTAACTGTAGTAGAGGGCTGTAATTTGAAAAAGGGAAGTATAATTCCGATTAATAGGGTAATAACTTTAGGTAGAAGAGAAGATAATTTGGTTATGTTAACTGACCCCTATGCTTCAGGATATCACGCAAAAGTATATCCTAAAAATACGGAGTATTTCGTTGAAGATCTAAATAGTACAAATGGAACTTTACTTAATGATGAGTTTGTTGAAGGTAGGGTACTTTTAGAAATAGGCGATGAAATAAGAATAGGCTCAACTAGGTTTAGAGTAATAGGATAAAATGTCTAAGGGCATAGGAAAAATAATTTACTGCTAAGAAGGTGATGGTATGAAGGGAAAAAGGTGGGAGAGCAGACTTCTACTAGCAACCTATGCATTGTGTTTTGCAATGTTTGGAAGTTTATTTTTGTTGAAGGATCCTTATGATAAAGGTGCTATTGTTATGGCCGTAATTATTTGCTTGCTTTTTACTTATGGCTACATTATTATTAGAAAATTTTTTCCTGACGGCGATAAGTTTATTATCATGTTTACTGCAGTCTTTGCGGTTATTGGTATAGCTACTCTGTACAGAATAGATACTTCAATAGCCATAAAACAAGTAGTGTGGTATACCTTAGGAATGACAGGTTTTATTGCTTTAGTGGTACTCTTACCAGACTTAAAAACTTTTGCTAGATATAAGTACTTTTATATGATTTTGACCTTGGTTTTTATGGGAATGGCCACTTTTATTGGCGTAGAGCGTGGGGGAGCACGAAACTGGGTTTCTATAGGTCCTGTGGGCTTTCAACCTTCAGAGTTTGGTAAGATCTTTCTTTGTGCCTATTTAGCTTCTGCTCTGAAGAATTACAGGAAATTCGTGGATCTTATACAGCCAGCTGTGGTTGTTATGATAAGTTTACTCTTCATGGTACTTCAAACAGACTTAGGTTCTGCCTTGCTATTTTTTGGAATTGCTATTACAATGCTTTATATAGTAACCTCTAATTCAAAGTATGTAGTTGGCTGTTTCTTGCTACTAGCTGTTGGAGCAGTTATTAGTTACAAATTATTTGGCCATGTAAGGGTAAGAGTTAATGTTTGGTTAGATCCATGGGCAGATTTTGAAGGGGTTGGATATCAGGTGGCTCAATCCTTAATGGCTATAGCATCTGGGGGATTTATGGGCAGTGGAATTGGTTTAGGGTATCCTCAATTAATACCAGTAAACGAAAGCGACTTTATTTTTTCTGTTATTGTAGAAGAATTAGGTATAATTGCTGGTTTCGGTATATTAATTTTATATTTCTTATTATTCTATCGATGCATGAGGGCAGCGATTTTTGTAGAGGACAGGTTTTCTCAGCTACTAGCTGTAGGCTATAGCACCATGATTGCTTGTCAGGTATTAGTTATTATAGGCGGTGTTATAGGGGCAATACCTTTAACAGGTATTACTCTACCTATTATTAGTTATGGAGGAACTTCCATGCTGACAGCCTTCTTCGCCCTTGGTATTATACAAAAAATTTCTGAAGATGCCTAGCTGGGATGAAAGAGAAGAATCTAAAGGAGGTGCCCTATGGAAGATTTAACATTAAATATAAAAAAGGTGTTAATTATCTTTTTGCTTTTGTTTGTAGCATTAATTTCTTATTTTAGTTATTTTGTTATAGTAAGAGGTGAAGAGGTAGCTTATAATCCTAGAAATCAAAGATTAGCGGCAAAAAGAAACGCAGTTTTAAGAGGTACAATCTATGATAGAGATGGTAATCCTCTTACAAAGAGCGAAAAGACTGGAAAGTCAAGCCAAACAAGAGAATATATAGGAGGAACAGCTTTTACCCATATAATAGGATACAATTCTAAAACTTATGGACGTTCTGGCTTAGAGGACAGCTACGATAAAGACTTAATGGCCGGTAGTGAGTTCTCCTTTTTTGATAGATTTAAGGACCCAAAGAAGTTAGAAAACCAGATTGGTAACAGTATTAAGCTAACTATAGATTCTGAATTGCAGAAGGTGGCTTATAATCAACTTAAAAGTACAGGTCTTAATGGGGCGGTGGTGGCTATAAATCCTAAAAATGGAGAGATTTTAGTCTTAGCATCCACACCTTCCTATGATGCCAATGATCTAGAAAAATCATGGGAGGCCATTATAAATAATCCTAATAAGCCCTTAATAAACAGAGCCCTTTCAGGTAAGTATCCTCCAGGATCAACCTTTAAAGTTGTAACTACAGTTTCTGGATTGGAAAATATGGCGGATATTGAAGATAAAAAGTTTAACGATAAGGGCAAGCTAACTTTTGAAGGGACTAATTATACCTTGAGCAACTCTGGAGGTACAGCTTGGGGAAAAATCGATCTTAAAAAAGCATTTGTTAAGTCTAGTAATGTATATTTCGGTAATTTAGCTATGGAATTGACAAATAAAAAATTAAAAAATACAGCGGAGAAGTTCTATTTTAATAAGGAAATAGATACAGAAGGCTTTTATATTAGCCCAAGTAATTTCCCAGAGATACCATTTTCCAACCGTAGTAATATAGCTCAAAGTGGTATAGGACAAAGTGAAATTCAGGCTACACCAATGCAAATGGCTTTAGTGGCTTCTACTATTGCTAATGATGGTATATTGATGAAACCAAAGCTTGTTAGTGAAATAATGAATAGTGAAGGTGAAACCTTAAAAATCATAGCTGATGAAGAATTGGCAAGGGTTACTTCAGGGAATATTGCTAATAAATTAACTGATTATATGAGATTAGTAGTTACTGATGGAACAGGAAAAAAAGCGTCAGTTAAAGGTATAGAGGTATGTGGTAAGACCGGAACTGCAGATCATGCTCGAAGCTTAACTAAGGAGGCAAAAGCACATTCTTGGTTTATCGGCTTTGCACCACAGGATAATCCACAAATAGCTATAGCTGTTATTGTTGAAGAAGGTGGCGCTGGTGGAGGATATGCTGCAGAAATAGCTTCGAAGGTTTTCCAAGCAGCTTTGAAGTAAGCTTGTGAAGAAAGCTTGTGAGTTTACAAAAGAAAAATGCATATGTCGTATATGGGATGTGATAAAATGTTTGATTTTGAATATCAATTAAAAATGCTCCCTGATAAGCCGGGAGTGTATTTAATGAAGAATAATCTTGGCGAGATTATCTATGTAGGTAAGGCTAAGAACTTAAAAAATAGAGTTAGACAATACTTTCAAAAATCCGCAAGCCATGGGGCCAAAGTTAAAGCTATGGTTAAAAATATCGCTGAATTTGAGTATATTATTACAGATTCAGAAAGTGAAGCCCTTATTTTAGAGTGTAACCTTATAAAAAAGTATAGGCCAAGATACAATATCTTGCTTAAAGATGACAAGCATTATCCCTTTATTAAGGTTACTACTAATGAGGATTTCCCCAGAATTTTTATTAGCAGAAACTATTTGAAAGATGGCAATAAGTACTTTGGACCTTATACCGATGTTTCTGTAGTTTATGAAACATTAGAACTTATTAGAAAGATATTCCCTTTACGAAATTGCAAAAGAAATATCGTTGAAAATGGCGAGGTTACACGACCTTGCCTTAATTATCACATCGATATTTGTAAGGCGCCCTGCGCTGGCCTTATTTCTAAAGAGGATTATGCTAAAATAGTTCATGATGTAATCAAGCTCCTTTCAGGAAGATCTCCTGAAATTATAAAAGGGCTAAAAGAGGAAATGGAAACTGTAGCTGAGAATTTAGAATTCGAAAAAGCTGGAGTCTTAAGGGATAAAATTAATGCTGTAACAAAAATTCAGGAAAGACAGAAAATAATCACCGGTAGCTTTGAGGATGAGGATTATATTCATATTTACAGCGACGAAAAGGACACCTGCGCTCAAGTGTTTTTAGTAAGGCAGGGCAAGGTCCTTGGTCGAGAGCACTTTATTTTAGAAGACACTGCCGACGAAAGTGTTGGCTTTATAATTGCTCAAGTCATAAAGGAATTCTACGGAGGAACCCCTTTTATACCCCCTCATATATACGCGCCTGATGTGGAGGACCATGAACTTATAGAGGAATGGTTATCTACAAAAAAAGGTAGCAAGGTCCAATTAAAGATACCAAAACGAGGAGATAAGCTTAAGTTTTTGAACCTTGTTCAAAAAAATGCTCAAAACACCCTAGAGCAATTCAAGCTTAAACTCCTAAAAGATAAAGAATTACAGGGGACGGTCCTCACTGATTTAGCTAACTTACTAGATTTAGAGGATCTACCTCATAGAATAGAAGCTTACGATATTTCTAATATTCAAGGCTTTGATTCTGTAGGAAGCATGGTGGTTTTTGAAAATGGCAAACCTAAAAATGGGGATTACCGAAGGTTTAAAATAAAGACCGTAGTGGGAGCTAATGATTATGACAGTATGAGGGAGATACTTCAAAGAAGATTTAGGCATGGCTTGGAGGAAATAAAAAGTATCCAGGAGAGAAAGCTGGAATTTAGTCATGGTAAGTTCTCTGTTTTCCCTGATCTAATCTTGATGGATGGTGGCAAGGGACAGGTAAGAGTGGCTTTAGAGGTCCTAGAAGAACTGGGAATAAATATTCCTGTGGCTGGTATGGTAAAGGATGACCGTCACAATTCACGGGGATTAATATATAATAATATTGAGTTACCTATTAAGGCAAGATCTAATGTTATGCAACTGATAACAAGAATTCAAGATGAAGTACACCGTTTTGCTATTTCCTATCATAGAACTTTAAGGGATAAAAGAATGTTTCATTCTGTGTTAGATGAGATTCCTAACGTAGGTGAAAAGAGAAAAAAAGAACTTTTAAGGCATTTTGGTTCTGTAGACAATATTAAAAAGGCTACTTTGGAAGAATTATTACAGACACCTTCAATAAATAAAAAAGTTGCAGATAGTATACTAAGTTTTTTTTCGTCTAAAAAAAAATAATTTAAATTTGTATAAAATTACACTTGATGAAAGGTCAGTATTTATGTATATTATTTGTGATAAGCTTGTATAATTTTACAAATTAGTTAGGGGAAGAAGAATGAAAAATTATTTGTTTGTGGCAGAAGAATTCAAAGCAATTGTTGGAGAAGATAACGTACTTTTAAATGAACCAATGTGTAATCATGTTTCCTTCAAAGTTGGAGGTCCTGTAGATATACTAGTATTGCCTAGAAATTACACAGATGTTCAGGAATTAATCAAGATATGCAATAAACATAACACACCATATTATATAATGGGAAATGGCTCCAATCTTTTAGTGAAAGATGGAGGTATCAGAGGGGTTGTAATTAAGCTTTCTCCATTAAACATTATAGAGGTTACGGACAACAAAATAGTTGCTCAAAGCGGCGCTCTTCTTTCTGACGTATCCGATGCAGCTCTAAATAATAGCCTTACTGGCTTTGAGTTTGCGTGTGGAATTCCTGGTTGTGTAGGCGGAGCGGTGTCTATGAACGCTGGTGCTTACATAGGAGAGATTAAGGACGTTATCGAAAGCACACTGGTGCTAGACAAGGAAGGAAATATAAAGCGACTAGCTGCAGAAGAATTAAAGCTTAGTTATAGAAATAGCGTTATCTTAATGGAAGGTTATGTTGTATTGGAAGCTACCTTTAAACTAAAAGTTGGCGATTACGATGCAATCAAATCCAAAATCGATGAATTACAGTTCAGAAGGAAAGATAAGCAACCCTTAGAATATCCTTCAGCTGGTAGTACCTTCAAGCGTCCAGTAGGACACTTCGCAGGGAAACTCATTGAGGATTCAAACTTAAAAGGAGTGTCTATAGGAGGAGCACAAGTTTCCGCCAAGCATTCCGGATTCATAATAAACGCAGGCAACGCTACAGCAAAAGACATACTGGCTTTAATTAAACATGTACAGAATACCGTTCATGAAAAATTTGGAGTAGAGCTTCATACTGAAGTTAGAATAGTTGGAGAAGATTAATACTTCTATGGATTATATGATATCTTTAATG
>JAAYTB010000138.1 GCA_012523855.1 Clostridia bacterium | reverse complement strand
GAGGTGTAGATATGGAAAAAGAAGTGTTGAATAAAATCTTGGATAGATTAGATAAAATAGATTCTAAAATAGGTAATATGGAAAATAAAATTAGTAGTATGGAGTCTAAGATAGGTAGTATGGAGTCTAAGATAGGTAGTATGGAATCTAAGATAGGTAGTATGGAATTGAAGATAGGTAGTATGGAATCTAAGATTGATATTTTAGATAAGGACGTAAAAACAATTAAGGGAGATGTGGTTGAGTTAAAAGTAGGTCAGTCTAGACTAGAAAACAAGCTAAATGAGTTTGAAGCAAAGAATGCAAACAACCATATAGAAACAAAGAAGGACTTAATAAATATCAATGAAAGTTTAGATTATTTGACTCATAAAGAACATCAAACGGAAAAAGATGTATATACTATAAAAAAGAGACTTGAAGTTATTAAATAATCCGCCTAGTGTATACCTAACTAGTAGCAGAAGAGTTAAGCTCCTATCCTCTAAGCAATAAAGAGGGTAGGAGCTTTTTATATTTAGGTAAAATTGAAAAGATGATAAAAGTGAAAAGTGCACAGGTACATTATAATCCTTTATAAGCTATGTAATTTGTTAAAATGATTATAAATAATTTACTGAACTTGGTACATTCCTTTACTTTCCATGTACTTGAAAATAGCTTCTCCATGCTTTTGCTCTTCTTTTTGAATATGGTTTAAGACATCTCTAACTGCAGTATCCTTAAATTCAAATATGGCAGTATTATATCCATCGGATACATATTTCTCAGTCATAAGCATGTCTGTACATAAATTTTTATCTGTTGTATTGTAGTTAACTGTATTTTCTTGTGGTTGAAAACTGTTACTAACTTGAGGCTGCTGCATTTGCTGGTTTTGCATTTGTTGATTAGCAGCTCCCCCTTGCTGATTGCCCATTGATGGCAACTGACCATTTAATAGTTGCTGAATAGAATTGTAGTGTTCTTGCTCTATTCTAGCGTGGTTGTTGAATAAGGCCTTAAGCTGAGGGTCCTGGGCTAAATTAGCGTAGTTTGTGTATTTTTCAACACATATAGCCTCATGGGTTTTTTGGTCTTCTAATAAATATCTTTCTTTTGTGGTTAAATTAATAGTCATTAACAACACCTCCATGTATTAGTATTACTAAAATTTAAATTAATATACTTTTGTCTTTAAAGGGAAATACTAGGGTAATTTAAGCTATAGATTATCTAAATTTATATGTTGACAGTATAATCAATCTATTGTAAAATGTAATTGTGAAAAGATTAACAATATCGACGCAGTAGAAATTTAAATTAATATTAACTAGTATTGCATAATAATGTGGACTATGGTAGAATGTTATAAAGCCAATAGGCAATATTTATGAAACTTGGTAAAGTTAATATTAATATTCACATTAATAGTGTTTTTACTAAAAAATTTTATAAAAGAATGTTAAAAAAATAACAATCCAATTTAGCTTATTTATTTACTAGATAAGTAAATAATATAAAAGTAAGGAGGTTTTCATTATGAAAGTTACTAATAGCGATGAGTTAAAAGTGAAAATTGAAATGGTTAGGGAAGCTCAAAGAAAGTATGCCACATATACTCAAGAACAGGTAGATGAAATATTCAGGCAGGCAGCTATGGCAGCTACTAATGCTAGAGTAAGATTAGCTAAGATGGCTACTGAAGAGACAGGAATGGGTATTGTTGAAGACAAGGTAATAAAGAATCATTTTTCTTCAGAATATATTTACAATAAGTATAAAGATGAAAAAACTTGTGGTCTTATAGAAAAGGATGAGTCCTTTGGTATTGTAAAAATGGCAGAACCTATAGGGGTGGTAGCTGCAGTGGTGCCTACTACTAATCCTACTTCCACAGCAATATTCAAGGCTCTAATAGCTCTAAAAACAAGAAATGGAGTAATTTTCTCTCCCCATCCAAGGGCTAAAAAGTCTACCATAGAGGCAGCTAGAATAGTGTTGGAAGCTGCAGTTAAGGCTGGGGCTCCTAAAAACATCATAGGCTGGATAGATGAACCTTCTGTAGCCTTATCCTCTATAGTAATGAAGGAAGCAGATATAGTATTAGCTACTGGTGGACCAGGTATGGTTAAAGCAGCTTATTCCTCAGGAAAACCTGCCATAGGAGTTGGAGCTGGTAACACACCTGCTATTATTGATGAAACAGCTCATATTAAAATGGCAGTAAATTCAATTTTACTATCAAAAACCTTTGATAATGGTGTTATATGTGCTTCAGAACAGTCTGTTTTAATTCTAGACTCAGTATATGATGAGGTAATGGAAGAATTCGCCCAAAGGGGAGCCTATATATTAAAGGAAGATGAAGTTGATAAAGTTCGAAATATACTAATTAAAGATGGAGCCTTAAATGCTGATATAGTTGGTCAATCTGCTTATAAAATAGCTCAATTAGCTGGTATAGAAGTGCCAGAGAGTGCCAAAGTTTTAATTGGAGAAGTAGAATCCATTGAACCAGAAGAAGCTTTCTCCCATGAAAAATTATCACCAATCTTAGCTGCATATAGAGTTAAAGATTTTGATGAAGCTTTATATAAGGCTGCTAAATTGGTGGAATACGGTGGCTTCGGTCATACTTCCGTATTATATACAGATCAAATTAAATCAAGAGATAGAATAGCAAAGTTTGGCGCAACTATGAAAACAGGAAGAACCATTATAAATATGCCATCTTCTCAGGGGGCAATTGGTGACTTATACAACTTTAAACTGGCACCATCATTAACTCTAGGCTGCGGTTCTTGGGGAGGCAACTCCGTATCAGAAAACGTAGGAGTTAAACATCTATTGAATATAAAGAGCGTTGCTGAGAGGAGAGAGAACATGTTGTGGTTCAGAGTTCCTGACAAAATTTACTTCAAGTATGGTTGCCTTGCCATAGCCTTAAGAGAACTTGCAGATATGAATAGGAAAAGAGCCTTCATTGTAACAGACAAAGTACTCTATAATTTAGGTTTTGTAAAGAAGGTTACAGATATACTAGATGAATTAAAGATGGATTTCAAGATCTTTTTCGATGTAGAACCAGACCCAACTTTAGCTACTGCTAAAAAGGGTGCAGAAGAAATGAAAAACTTTAAGCCTGACACTATAATAGCCCTTGGTGGAGGTTCACCAATGGATGCAGCTAAGATTATGTGGGTAATGTATGAACATCCGGACGTAAGATTCGAAGACCTTGCTATGAGATTTATGGATATAAGAAAGAGAGTTTATCATTTCCCTAAGATGGGAGAAAAGGCAATGATGGTTGCTATACCTACTTCTGCAGGTACAGGTTCAGAAGTAACTCCTTTCGCAGTAATCACCGATGAGAAAACAGATGTTAAATACCCCTTGGCAGATTACGAGCTAACTCCAGATATGGCTATTGTTGACGCAGAACTGATGATGGATATGCCAAAAGGTTTAACTGCAGCTTCAGGTATAGATGCCCTTATCCACGCCTTGGAAGCTATAGTATCAGTTATGGCATCAGAATACACAAATGGTCTAGCTCTAGAAGCTATAAGATTGGTATTTAAATACTTGCCACAGGCCTACAATGAAGGTCCAACTAACGTAAAAGCTAGGGAAAAAATGGCCCACGCTTCAACTATGGCTGGAATGGCCTTTGCCAATGCTTTCTTAGGAGTATGTCATTCAATGGCTCACAAGCTAGGTGCCTTCCATGACCTACCTCATGGTGTTGCTAACGGCTTGTTAATTAATGAAGTAATCAGGTTTAACGCCGTTGATAATCCAAGAAAACAAGCAGCTTTCCCTCAATACAAGTATCCTAATGCTAAATGGAGATACGGCCGTGTAGCAGACTATCTAGGATTAGGTGGAAGCAATGAAGACGAGAAAATTGAACTGCTAATTAAGGCAATAGATGAGTTAAAAGCAAAGGTTAATATTCCAAAAAACATTCAGGATGCAGGTGTAAGCGAAGTGAGATTCTATGAAACCCTTGATGAAATGGCAGAGCAAGCCTTTGACGACCAATGCACCGGCGCAAACCCAAGATATCCACTTATTAGTGAGCTTAAGCAAATGTATATAAACGCATTTAAGTAAAAATAGCCCCAGGGGCCATCCCACTTAAGTGGATATATAAGAGCACACACCAGTAACCCATTTGCCCATTACTGAATATTATCTATAGTGGATAATATAGACGGAGGGGCAGATGGGTTATTTTATAAAGGTAGAAGACAAGGTAAAGGTATTTGTACAGGACCTGAATCCAGAAGGAAAGAAAACAATAGTATTTCTACATGGATGGCCTGGTAGCCATAAGCTTTTTGACTATCAATTTAATCAATTACCTAAGCTGGGCTATAGATGTATAGGCTTAGACACAAGAGGCTTTGGTTATTCCGACAAGCCTTTTACAGGATATGACTATAATAGACTATCGGACGATGTGAGGGCTGTAGTTGAAGAACTTAAATTAAAGGATTTTGTATTATGTGGACATTCAACTGGAGGAGCTATTGCCCTTAGGTATATGGCTCGCCATAAGGAGTATGGTGTATCAAGACTAGCCTTATTTGCAGCAGCAGCACCTAGCTTGATAAAAAGACCCTATTTTCCTTATGGCTTGGATAGAGAGACTGTAATTAACATTATAGAAGGCACATATAAAGATAGACCAAAAATGTTAGCTGATTTTGGGGAAATATTCTTTTATCAAAACGTAACAGAAGCCTTTTCCCAATGGTTCTTCCAGTTAGGCCTCCAGGCCGCCTCATGGGCTACAGCAGCAATTGCTAATACATGGCTGGGAGAGGAAGAACTGTTTTATGATCTAGGGAAAATAAACCGACCAACCTTAATTCTTCATGGTATCCATGACAAGGTTGTTCCATTCTCCCTAGCAGAAATCCAAGCCCAGGTTATAAGAAAGGGAAAACTTGTACCTTTTGAATATGCAGGACACGGCCTCTTTTACGACCAGTGGGAGAAATTTAATAATGAACTAATTAAATTTGTTGAAAGTTAGACTGCCTGAGATCATCTCAGGTTTTTTAATTGTTTAGAAACAAAAAATCTCCAATGGGCAAAATTACCTGGGATTTCCCATACCCAAAATCTGATACCCGACACCTGTCATCTGACACCTGCTTTTGTACCGGTACATTTGCAAGTTCACCTTCATGGGATATAATAGTAATATGATTTCGAAATCAAGAGGATAATTTTCTAAATATGGGGGTAATAAATATGACTGGTAACAATGTTAGTAGATATGTTAGGGACATGGTAATCACTGCATTGATGGCTGCCATAGTTTTTGTAGCTACTTACTCAATTAAAATTAACAGCTTTGGTGGTTATGTACATTTAGGAGACAGTATGGTCCTTTTATCAGCCTTGCTTTTGGGGAGAAAAAAAGGGGCAATAGCTTCGGCTATTGGTATGGGCTTGGCGGATCTGTTGTATATGCCAATTTGGGCTCCTTTTACTATAGTAATAAAGGCTGTGATGGCAATTATAGCTGCCTCCATAGCTTTAAGAAAAGATTATGAAGGGGAAAAAGTATGGAATAATGCTTTGGCCTTTATTGTAGCAGGATTATGGATGACGGCGGCCTATTTTGTGGCAGGAGCCTTGGTAGCAGGCCTAATCCTAGGTGAACAGCCAACTTTAGCTGCAGCCTTTGCCGTATCTTTAAAGGACGTGCCAGGTAACTTGTGGCAAGCCTCAGCAGGGATTTTTATAGCTCTTCCTGTAGGTTCAATGTTAATGAAAGCAGGCTTGCTTAGTAGAGCTAGTTAATAGAAGAGGGTATAATTCCTAATAATTTAAAAGCAGTCTAGGTTTCAAACTTAGGCTGCTTTTTTGCACTTGCACTTGTTTATGTTTTAACTGGAATAAGCTAATTTTACTTATAAAAAATTGGATTTATACAAAAGTTATAATTGAAAGCCAGTAGTAAAGATTATAAAATTCAATAGCGTAACAAGAAAATTTTAACATTTATATAATGAAAGGGAAAATGTTATGGAACACTTAAAAATAGCTTGTACAGAGGAATCTAAGATGTTTTTTACTACAAAAAGGAAGATTGTTCTAGTTGAAAACACAGACTATATTGATGCAGCTGCTGTAGTGTTAACAGATAAAGATAAAAACTTAGCCAGGGATGTATTTAATCTAAAATTAGGCATACCAGTATTTTTACTTGCAAAGGATACAGAAGAATATACTGAAGAATTTTTAGAAATTCTTTATAGGCTAGTTTCCATTGAAAATATTGATAAGGAGAGCTTAAGTAAGGAAATTGAAGAAGTGGCAAGTGAATATGAAGAAAAGATGCTACCTCCTTTCTTTAAAACCTTAAGTGGATATGTGGAAAGAGGAAATTTGCAATTCAATTGTCCTGGACATCAGGGAGGGAAATACTTTCGTAAACATCCTGCAGGAAGATATCTTTATAATTTCTACGGAGAAAGAATTTTCCGGTCAGATATATGTAATGCAGATGTGGCACTAGGGGACTTGCTAATCCATCAAGGTCCAGCTATGGAAGCTCAAGTCTATGCAGCTAGGGTATACAATGCAGACAAAACCTACTTTGTTATGAATGGTACTAGTACCTCCAATACAGTAGCTATAAGTTCCATAGTGGCACCTGGAGATTTAGTCCTCTTTGATCGAAATAACCATAAGTCTGTTTATAATGCAGCCTTGGTACTGTCAGGTGGAAATCCAGTGTATTTGGAAACCTGCCGTAATCCATTTGGATTTATTGGGGGTATAGATGACCATTGCTTTGAGGAAAAGTATCTTAGAGAGGCTGCTGCCAAGGTAGACTTAGAAAAATCAAAGAGTAAAAGGCCTTTTAGATTAGCTGTAATCCAGCTAGGTACCTACGACGGAACCATATATAATGCTAGACAGGTAGTAGATAGGATTGGCCATCTTTGTGACTACATTTTATTTGATAGTGCCTGGGTTGGCTACGAGCAGTTTATTCCAATGATGAAGGATTGTTCACCACTTCTCCTGAAATTAAAGGCAGATGATCCTGGAATAATAGTAACTCAATCTGTTCATAAGCAGCAGGCAGGCTTTTCTCAAGCCTCTCAGATACATAAAAAGGATAATCATATTAAAGGACAAAGACGGTATGTGGACCATAAACGTTTTAATAATGTATTTAGATTGCACGCTTCCACCAGTCCTTTCTATCCATTGTTTGCATCCCTAGATGTTAATGCAAGAATGCAGGAAGGAGAAGCAGGCCAGTTTCTATGGACAGATTGTATAAAGGTAGGAGTTGAGGCTAGAAAGGCAGTGTTAAAAAACTGCTCCCTCTTTAAGCCCTTTATTCCTCCTACAGTAAGAGGAAGGCCCTGGGAAGAATATGATACAGAGGAAATCGCCAGCAATATAGAATTTTTTAAATTTGTCCCCGGTGAAAGCTGGCATTCCTTTGAAGGATACGGTGAAAATCAATATTTCGTTGATCCTAACAAATTTATGCTAACTACACCGGGTATAGATGTAGAAACTGGCCAATATGAGAGTTTTGGCATTCCAGCTACCATATTGGCTAACTATTTAAGAGATAACAGAATAATACCTGAAAAGAACGACCTAAACTCCATACTATTCTTACTAACACCAGCAGAAAGCAAGGAAAAGATGGATGGCCTAGTAGAGCAATTAGTAAAGTTTGAAGAACTTATTAAGAAGAATGCACCACTGAAGGAAGTTTTGCCTAGTGTTTATGAAAACCACATAGATAGATACAAAGACTATAGCATTAGAAGGCTTTGCCAGGAGTTGCATGACTTCTATAAGAAAAACCAGGCAAAAGACTATCAGAAGAAGCTATTTAGGGAAGCTCATTTCCCGGAAAGAGTTATGCACCCTCAAGAAGCCAACTGGGAACTGGTGCGAAATAATGCAAGGTTGGTAGGCCTTAGGGATATAGTAGGAGAAATAGCCCTAGAAGGGGCGCTACCATATCCACCTGGAATCTTCTGCGTAGTACCAGGAGAGAGGTGGAACCAGGTAGCACAAAGATACTTCCTTATCCTAGAAGAAGGCATTAACCAATTTCCAGGCTTCGAACCAGAAATACAAGGAGTCTACTTGGAACGAGAAGAAAATGGAGTTAAGGCATATGGATATGTGTGGGATCAGCATAGGAAGAATGATACCATTAAATGATGCCATAGATATTAAGAAACACCTTTAGCAACGGTAAAGGGATTATACCGAGGCTAGAGGTGTTTTTTAATAGTTACAGTCCAATATTTTCTTTATAAGGTCTATAAGTTCTTCCATATCCACAAAAGTCTTGGGAATGTCAACGGTGGATACAGTTTCCGGTGTGCCATAACCAGGCAGATTAATAAAGGAATGTTCCACAGTATACTTTAAAAAGTCACCAGATAATCGAATATATTTTTTCTCTTCCGTCATTTCACTTATATTATTTAACACATAAGAGTAATATGCTTTTCTTGTCTCCTGCCTATAAGTAATTTTACCACAGTTCACAGCTACATAGCTCTTGTTGATCAAACCACGAAGAAATGGCATAGGAAACTTCCTCTTAAAGTCCCTAAGCTCAGCATGGATAGTTTTGTAGCAGTGAACTGTAGATTTTAATGAATGATCTTCTAATATGGACATAGTATCTACAACCTTCCTTATATATAATCCCTATTGAGTCCCTTCTTTAATTAATGGCTGTTGATTATATATGGTAAATGGTGAATAAATATACCAGTTTTTTAAATTAAACATTGTTATTAAGAGGAATGTTAGTAATGATATTGAATATATAAGAAATATTAATATTGAAAATGAAATTGAATATTTAAAAATAAATAGTGTTTTAGAAGAACTTAACAAAGATTACGGCTATCCACGAAGGTAATTGTCTTGATAATTCTGTAATGGAAAACTTCTTCATTTGAATGTGGTATAATTATCTAAGCATAGATGGAATTGTATAATATGGCCTATATAAAATTTGTTATAAAATAAATTTAATCTAGTAAAAAGAGGGACGTATTAGAATGAATAAATTAAATGCTAATGAAGTGGAATTTTCAAGATGTTGTTAATATAGGCTTTTTCCTTGATATTGGTGATATTTCAGGTACCATTGATGGAATGGAACGACAAAATGTATTCCGCAAAGTGTGGGAACGATTTGATATTGATAGTAAGGAGCAAAAGCAGTTTTTCCAAAATCAACGAAAAGATATGGAGAAACTCTTGTCTGCAGCAAAGGATGGTATGCCCATAAGAATATGGAAAAGTGACGCTCCTTATTCAACCTGTGGATTTTACTTTGTTTGCTATATATTAAGAAATATTGACTGTAATATAAGTGTTCTTTCTTTACCTAAATATATGCCAATATATGAGAATGAAATAGTAGAGTATAGTCACTGGGGAGAAGTTGAAGTGGGCGAAATTTATGAATTCTTACCTTTTGAAAAACAATTAACTTAGATAGAAAAGAGAATTATTAGTGACTACTGGCATGACTTAATGGCAGAAAATGTACCATTACGAGCAATTATAAATGGAAGGCTAATTTCTGTACCAGAAATGCTTATCCAAATTTCAATTGGAGGGATTAATTATGGATAAGGAATCTGTGAAAAATATAATTAGAGCATGGATTAAAAGAATGAATGAAAATGAAATCTTACCTGAAAATATCCTTGCTTTAAATTTTGGATTATATGAACCTTATGGTATCGAAATGATAGGTTCAGCAAATTATGATGCAGAAGACGACGATTGGGCGTGTGATGAAGATTTTGTACCAAAGGAAAGATGCTGTCCCCACCTCGGTATTGATGATACATATGAATGGGAATTTGTGCTGGAGAAAATGGCAATTATTTTGAAAGAGTTAATTTCTGAATTGAAAGACTTACAAATCTTGAAAGTGGAACATATAACTAGCGGATTTTGCGATGGGGATCTGATTGTAGTAAAGTGATTTTTAAGTGTTCCGATTATTTTATATTGCAAGACGGAGTGTTACCCTCTATGGAACTGTAAATGACATATTCAGAGCACTGCCACCAAATAAAAATTATGAAGATAAATATGTTTTAGGAGTATATAGATCTGATAATGACTTGGCTGGTATAGTTGACATTGTAAGGGATTTTCCAACTGATGGGGAGTGGATAATTGGATTAATGCTTTTAAAAGCAGATGAAAGATGTAATGGACTAGGAGCTATGGTACATAAAGCCTTGATTGAATGGGCGATCAATTTAGGAGCAAAGACCTTTAGACTAGGGGTGATGCAGGATAACTATAAGGCCATTAGTTTTTGGTCACGGTTAGGGT
>JAAYTB010000137.1 GCA_012523855.1 Clostridia bacterium | reverse complement strand
TAATTGTGAGGAATATGATATACATGTAAACTTTCCTGGAGGAGTGCCTGTAGATGGTCCCTCTGCTGGTATAAGTATTACCTGTGCTATTTACAGTGCTATCATGAATATAGCTATAAGCAATGAGGTAGCTATGACAGGAGAAATATCCCTTCATGGAGAAATAAAGGCTGTTGGTGGCATAGGTGGCAAAATAGCAGCGGCCAGGAAGGCAGGAGCTAGAAAGGTTATTATCCCAAAGGAAAATTGGGTAGATAGCTATAAGGACTTGAAAGATATTGAGGTTATAGCAGTAAGTCACATAAATGAAGTAATACCTTTTGTCTTTGTAGATCATCTATCTGAAAATGAAATTTGTATTGAAAAAGATAATAATATAGGTATAATATCAGCAAAAGCTAATATTCTATAAGAAAAAGATAAAAACAATAGGCTATTTCCTTTCTAGTTGGATATTTCAAAATAAGCTTGCGCCAGCGCAAGCTTATTTATTCTGAAAAGATATCTTACTTAAACTATTAACTTATTGATTATTGACTATTAAGGAAAATTAATATTAAATATAAGTAAAGCCGTAAAATTCCTACTTTATGGCTAGAAAATACTTTAAATCCTGCGTAAGAAAGTGAGGGGTAGGTTGGTTATGGGAAAAGAAATTAAAGAGTTGCCTCTTATACCCTTAAGAGGAATTACAATATTTCCATATATGGTTTTGCATTTTGATGTCGGTAGAGAAAAGTCCATACAGGCCTTGGAAGAAGCTATGTTAAATGGGCAGGAAATATTTCTTGTAGCACAGAAGGATGCAAAAATTGAAGAGCCAGAAAGAGAAGATATATTTGAAATAGGTACCTTGTGTAATATTAAGCAGCTACTAAAATTGCCTGGAGACACTGTCAGGGTCTTAGTTGAAGGTAAAAGTAGAGCTAAAATAGCAAAGTATATTCAAGAAGAACCTTATTTTAAGGTTGACATCGAAGTACTTCAAGAAGCTGATTGTGTGGAAGATTCCAAATGTGAAGCTTTAGTTAGGAAGATTAAGGAGTCCTTCGATGAATACATAAAGCTTTCAGGAACTATGCCTAGTGAGGTTCTCATCACTCTAGATGATATAGAGAGTCCAGGAAGGTTGTCTGACATAGTATCCTCCTATTTAATGTTAAAGCAAGAAAAGAAGCAAGAGCTCTTAGAGGCTGTGGATGTAAATGATAGGCTTGAGAAGTTGCTTGTTATTTTAAACAATGAAATTGAAATCTTAAATTTAGAGAAAAAAATAGGAGTTAGGGTAAAGAAAAAAATTGATAAGGTCCAAAAAGAGTACTACCTGAGAGAACAGCTAAAGGCTATTCAAGAGGAATTGGGAGAAGATGATGAGGATCAAAAAGAAGTAAACAAGTATAAGAAAAAAATTAATAAGGCAAAATTACCCAAGCCTGTAAAGGAAAAAGCCTTGTATGAATTAAATAGACTTAGTAATATCGGAGGCTATTCTGCAGAGGGTAATGTTATACGAACTTACCTAGATTGGATTTTGGATCTCCCATGGAATAGAGAAACTAAGGATAATTACGATATAAAGAAGGCTAGAGAAATATTAGAGGCTGAACATTATGGCTTGAAAGATGTTAAGGATAGAATAATTGAATATTTGGCAGTAAAAAAGATGAGTAAAACTTTAAAGGGACCAATCCTATGTTTAGTTGGACCACCAGGAGTTGGGAAAACATCTATTGCCCGTTCTGTAGCCCATGCCTTGAACAGAAACTTTGTGAGAATGTCCCTAGGTGGAGTAAGGGATGAGGCGGAAATAAGAGGTCATAGAAAGACTTATGTAGGAGCAATACCTGGTAGAATTATCTATGGTATGAAACAGGCTAAGTCAAAGAACCCATTATTTTTATTAGATGAAATTGATAAGATGAGCAATGACTTCAGAGGAGACCCGGCAGATGCCCTGTTGGAGGTTTTAGACGGAGAGCAAAATAGTACTTTCAGAGATCATTACTTGGAGCTGGAGATAGATCTATCTAATGTAATGTTTATTACTACTGCTAATACCCTAGATACTATACCAAGACCTTTGCTTGATAGGATGGAAGTTATTGAGGTCTCAGGCTATACCTACGAAGAGAAGTTACATATAGCTAAAAAGCACTTAATACCTAAAGTATTAAAAGAACATAATATTGAAGAAGGTGTTATTTCAATATCTGATCCAAGCGTTTCTTCAATTATAGAAGGTTATACAAGAGAATCTGGAGTAAGGGAATTAGAAAGAAGGATTGGAGCAGTAATAAGAAAGTCTATTGCCGATATGCTGGAAAACAATAAGGAATCTATTAGTATAACTGTAAACCATGTTAAGAAGTATCTAGGAAGCCCTGTCTATACTTATGACAAGGTAGATAAAGAGGATAAAGTTGGAGTAGTTATGGGAATGGCATGGACAGCTTATGGTGGAGACACTTTACCGGTAGAAGCAAGTATAATGGACGGTACAGGGAAACTAGAACTAACAGGAAAGCTTGGAGAGGTTATGAGGGAGTCTGCCAGGGCTGCCTACAGCTATGTGAGAGCTCACGCAGCTGAATATAAGATAGATGCTGATTTTTACAAGAATAAAGATATACATATCCATGTTCCAGAAGGAGCAGTGCCTAAGGATGGCCCTTCTGCTGGGGTTACTATTGTAACAGCATTAGTTTCAGCCTTAGGAGAAAGAAAGGTAAAACATAATGTAGCTATGACCGGGGAAATAACTTTAACAGGCAGGGTGCTAGCTATAGGAGGACTAAAGGAAAAGAGCTTGGCGGCCTTCAGAGCTGGCATTGACACTGTAATAATTCCGGAAGCCAACAAAAAAGACATGGAGAAGATACCAGATAGTATAAAGAAAAAATTGAAGTTTATACTGGCTTCAGAAATAGATGATGTATTAAAGAATGCACTAATGGAGGAAAATAGTAATGAAAATTAATAAGGCAGAATTTATAATATCCGCTGCCAGCAGAAATCAGTATCCTACAGATGGTAGGGTTGAAGTAGCTTTTGTAGGGCGTTCTAATGTAGGTAAATCATCTATAATTAATGCATTAACTAATAGAAAAGCTTTAGCCAAGGTAGGTAATACTCCTGGTAAAACTAGATTAATAAACTTCTTCTTAATAAATGAAGATTTCTATTTGGTGGATCTACCAGGATACGGCTACGCTAAAGTTTCCAAGGTTGAAAAGGAAAAATGGGGCAGACTTATGGAGGATTATCTCACAGGTAGAGTTACCCTAAAAAAAGTAGTCCTCTTAGTAGATAGCAGGCATAAACCTACAGAAGATGATGTGCTGATGATCGACTGGATAAGATATCATGGATATAATATTCAAGTTATTGCTACAAAGGCTGATAAGCTTACTAAAAATCAATTGCGAAAAAATGAAAAAATAATTAAAGAAACCCTTAAAATTAATGATGATGAATTATCCTTCTTCTCTTCAGTAAAAAAGGAAGGTAGAGAAGAGTTAATAGATAAACTCTTTGATGATTTATCAGGAATTAATAGTGAAGAAGGAATGGACAATTAATGACCTTCTTGACTATAGTGGTAAAAGGCTTTTCTTAGCTTAGCTAAGAAAGGCCTTTTTTAATAAAAAGAGCCTAGTAAAAAGTGATGTTACCCCCTAAATCCGGACACGGATTCAGGGGGTTTTATCATGTCTAAATATTCATTTACTGGTATAATAACAAAAGAATAAAAGAGAAATTGAACGGCCTGTCACCTATTGAGTATAGGCAACATGCCGCATAATTAATATTATCCGAAAGTCCGGATTAAAGGGTTCACATCAAAAGATTTTCTCTTTTTCTTTTTGTGTCAATTTATAAATGAAAGAATAGTATATATTATGAATACGGAAGCGGAATTAGCAATGGGGAAGGAAGTGGGATTTGGATGAGCGGCCTATTATCAGAGTTGTCCTCTGTCTTCTGTGGAGGGAAGAGTTGTGATAAAGATAAGGGAGGCAGTGATTTATTTAATAGTGGCATTTTTATATGGATAGCTCTGGCTGTGGTATTGTGTTTGTGCCGAGGAGGAAGTAGCTTTGGCAGTTTTGCTGGCAATCCGTGTTGCAAGTCCAGGGAAAGCAGTGGCTCTTCTAAAGGTAATGGAGTCATTGTTGCCCTAATACTTTTTGCTCTTCTTTTTGCAGGGAATGAAGGGGTATTAGGAGGTCAAAGTAATCAGGGAAATGTAAATACTAATCTTATAAATGTTGGAACGGCAGATGAAGATTGTGGAGATGAATATTATGAGGACTGTAGCTGCAATCATAGTAAATGCTAAATAAAGTGAAAAACATAGTTTATAAGGAGGATAGCATATGGAGCTTAATAGATTCAAGCTTCCTAAGGGTACTAACAATTTCCTTATTTGGGCACTGGTAGCTGTAATTGTCCTTGGTTTTGGAAAGTCATCTAGTATTCTTGGGTTAAATTACTATAATGAACAGGATAATAAAGGTCACAGCAGAAGTCGAAAGCGTTATTCAGGTGGAAAAAACAGTACATTACCAGCAGTTAAGGGAGGTATGCTCCCATTTGCAGGGCCTATGAAATTTAATAATATTCTAGGTGGCAATGGCTTATTTATTTTAGCGGTAGTGGCCTTACTTTTATTGTGTAAGGATGATAAAAAACCTAATAGCAAGAAAGACAAAAGTCGCTGTGAAGGGGATTAATAGTTTAGTAATTAAGGGGGAGAGATCATGTCTAGACGTAGTAGAAGATCAAGCAAATCAAGTAGACAGGATAGATATGAGCAGGAAAGTCCACAGGGAAACAACAAGGAAGGAGCTAATTCTCAGGGAGGCTTCAACTTAGGAGGTTTAGCTGGATTAATAAACAGTATAGATATAAATCAACTAGCCCATTCTATAAATCAAGCTGGTGATTTAATTGATGAGCAAGAGGAAAGAGGAATTCAGAGCCCTGCCAATGGGGAGATAATTGTAGCTCTCAGAACTTTGATTAATGCTGATAAGGCTTTGCTCTTACAAACCTTTATACAGCTTATAGCATCTGGTCGGAGTCAGAAAAAATGAGGGAAGAAAGAAACAGGGTGGTTTCAGCCATTCTGTTTTCTTTTAGTGTCAAATTTACAACAAAGGAATAATATATAATATAAAACTAAAGTCAAAAGATTATTATGAAAGGAAGTGATGTACACTATGGCAGGAACGGCAAAAGATGTTGTAGTTAAAGATTGCAAGGGTTCCCGTGTAGATGTAGGAAATGGTTTATTAAACAACAATAACCTTTTGCTGATAATAATAGCTATAGTTCTAATATGCTGCTTATGTGGGGGCAATAATGACTTCTTTGACTCAATATTAAGTGGTGGTGGAAAAAGAAGAAGAAGAAGAAGTGGAAATGGACTTCTATTATTATTACTGCCTCTTTTATTCTTAAGAGGTGGCGGCAGTGGCAACTCAGTTCCAAATACCAATACAAATATTATAAATGTAGATACTCTTGGAGCTGATGAAGGTGGTTTGCTAGATCTATAGTTGAAGCTGAAGGTGATGTATTGAAAGGGTTAGTATGGCTTTATATGGGTACTATTTCTTAAATAGAGAATTGTAGCTCTTATGCCTCTGCCCTTAATTATATTGTTAATTGCTAGGGAGGATTAATCTTCCCTAGATATAGTGTATGTTGCTTCCAGCACATTTTTTATACAAATTCATGGAGGTGGCACCGTGGGAAAACGTAGAAGAGTAATAGACGTAGATGTTTATGAAGAGGATAATGGAAATCAATTATACTCAAGAAAAGTAGATGATAATAAGGGAAATGAAAGAAGCCGTAGACATAATAAAGATGAGGAAAGGTCTAGTAAAAAGAAGAGTAGAAGAGATGACTATGAAGAAAATGTAGAAAGAGACGGCTCTTCCAACTTTGATTTTAATAATTTAGATTTTGGCCAAATAGCATCAATGTTGCAAAATACAGATTTAAATCAAATATCTTCTCTATTAGGAGGACTTGGCAACTCTAAAGATGGAAGTCAGGGAATTCTAGAAGGCTTAGGGGCTCTAGGGGGGCTTGGAGCTTCTGATTCAGGACAAGGCTTATTAGGTGGTCTAGGGAGCTTGCTAGGTTCTGGAGGCTTGCAGGGTATATTAGGAAGCCTAGGTGGTTTAGGTGGACTAGCAGGAATGTTAAACAATGGTCCCTCTGATTCTAGAGAAGATGGAGTTTATAAAGATCTGACCTTTAGAGGAGATAGAGGCGTTGAAATACTATGGGCATTACGGCCCTTAGTTACCCCTGAAAGGGCATCATTAATAGAGATGGTAGTACAATTGTATGCCATAGGGAAAATACTAAAAGGTACCTTTTATTGATTATAGATGAATAGGTGGAGCTATTTAGCTCTAGGTTTTTTACCTAGGATCCATCAAAGAAATAAAGTGATTAACAAAGGAAAAAGAGCAGATGCCTTATATAGCATTTGCTCTCCTTTACCTTTATAATATCCAATTAATCTTCTAGTCCTTCAGGATCATCTTCTATTTTTACAACAGAGCATTTTCCGTTTATAATGCCACCTTCTTTTACTGAAAGTTTCTCAATAGTTATGTCACCTAGTATTTTTCCAGAGCTTTCTACAGACAAGCTACCGTCACAAACTACATTGCCATTAATCTTCCCAGCTACCACTGCATTTTTACAAGTGAGATCCCCGTTAATAGTAGAGAATACACCAAGTATTACATCATCCTGCCAGTTAACATTACCTTCAATAGAACCGTCAATCCTAAGCAATCCACCGCCATTCAAATCACCAGCTATGTTACACTGTTCCCCTATCAGGCTTTCTATCCTGTTCGCATTTTTGCTTTCTTTATCGGAAAACATAAGTTACCCCCCTTGAAAGATATTTAAAAGGATTAAGTATAAAAATTTAATAAATGGAACTATATGTATATTGTATACCTTTAAATAAATTATTTCAATTAAATAAAAAAATTAATAATAAGTGAATATTTTATGTAAAATGGGAGAAGATAATAAATGTAAAGCGGAGAGATAATCTCCAATAGCTGATGATGAAAGCTAAACCTTTCATTTGATGCTAAACCCCCCATCCCCCTTGGGACCGTAAAACGGTCCCTTTTGTTTTATGCAAATAAAGAGTTATTTTTTTTCCTCTATGGATACAAGCTTAAAAGGGTGTCCTGTTTCTGAAGTTCTTCGCAAGTATAAAATTATGGACTTGCTTTCACTGTTGCTAGCACCTGACACAGGAGTAGCCTTGAAGTTTAAAATCCATTTATACTCCGTAGCATTACCATTTTTATTAAATTTATTATCTACAAAATAGCCATCAGTAAATTTATAAAACTTATTTTCCGCAGCCATTTTACTAATAAGGTTTAGATCTTTTCCACCTATATTAGGAGCAAAGATATTATTGGGCTTGTAAGCTTCACCACTAGGAAGTGAATGAATATAATTAATAAAACCCACAATCACTTCTTTTCCAGGGAGGTCATGGTTAAAAGTAATTTTTTCCACTTTGCCATTTAAATGCATATAATAAGCCAGGCTAATAGAATTATTATTAAAGTTACCAGAAACTATTTTAGGTGTTTTATTACTTTTGCTGTCTATAACCCCTATAAGGTTATTGGCTGAGCAAAAAGTATCCACAAATTCTGAGCCATTCCAAAAAAATATGTGTTGAATACACTGTCCCTTCTCCATTGATTGGACAAAGATTTCTGGGATCTTGTCTCGAGTTACATCTATAAGATTAATTTTCATTGGGAAAAAGGAATAATACTGGCCCATAGTATGTAATTTAGCAGCAGGAAGAAGTTTATAGCTTTTGCTATCAGAATTTACTTGCAGATAGTATTTGTCATTATTATTGTTTATATATAAAATGTCTTCCTTACCATCACCGTTTAAGTCTGATTTAATCAAAGTTTTTTCCCCAACTATAGCAAATACTTCAGTATTTCTACTGCTACTGAAAAAAAGTGTAAGGAAGAACAGTGCTAGGAGTAATAAAAACAAATAAAAAATATGTATTTTTCTTAGAAATAATACCCTTAACTTCATTAAAAACACCTCCGTTAAATTATATGATTAGTTTATATATTTAATTAATTTACACAAACTAAAAATGAAAAAGTCTTCTTCTGTGGAGGTGATAAAATTGAAAAAGATGGCCTTTAAACCTATTATGTGTATTATTTCAATAATTATTTTCATGGCTAATATTACCGGCTGTGCTAAGAAATCAAAGGTTTCAGAAGAAAAGGAAAAAATTAATGTTTATATAGACATTAAGGATAAGGATAATTTAGAGGTAATTAGATCAATTTTAGATGAATATAAAAAAGAAAATAAGGATACAGAACTAGTATTAAATAGTTTGTTAGTGGACAACAAATTGGAAGAGGACCTTGTAGAGGGTAAAATTGATTTATTGATTATTCCTAGGGAAAAAATGATTGCTTTAAGTAAAAAAGGCTTATTAAGTGATATGGACCAAGTACACACTAGCCATAAGCTAAATGAAAGGTATTATAATATTACTGCTTCTTATGGCAGGATAGGGGATAAGTATTTTGGCTTAGCCCTAATGCCCAGCATCATTGAAGCTATATATAACCCGGAAGCTTTAAAGAAATTAAACATGGAAACACCGAAGGATATTAAGGAGCTACTAGCTACCATAAAAAAAATTAATGGAAGTGGAAATAAGATTCCTGTAAAGCTGCCGGAAGATATAGATATTAAACAGCTGCCAGCAGCAGTGTTTTTTAGCAATTTAGCAGACATGGAGAAGATTGAGGAGACTTATGGCTCCAGCAAGGAAGGTTATTCTAAGTTACAACTACAGCCTGTCTTTGATACTCTTAATAGATTGGTAAAAGAAGGTTACCTAAATGAAGATAGTTTTGAAGTAGCTACCGATGGCACCATTGATCGTTTAATTAATGGCGACATCCCTCTAGTTATAGCTGATTCATCTATTACAAAAGATATTAAAGATTCAAAGCTTGAAGTTGTTAAGGAATATAGCATAACGGATACAAAAAATAAGATTCCAGTAATAAGTAGTGGCTTGGTGTGTATACCAGCCAATAGTAAGAATGAAGAAACAGTTAATAATATAATAGGTTTTATATATGAAGATAAAATGCAGGAAAAGTTAGCAGACATGGGCTATGTTACTGGCAATAAGAAAGTGAATAAGAAAAAATGGCTTTCAGGCCCTAACAAGGATATTTCTCAGCATTTAGAAGAGGCAGATGCAGAAAGCATTTTTTATTTGCATAATTTCCCTAATCAGTTTAAGCCTAATTTAGAATCGGCAGTAATAAGTATTTTACAAGGTAAATATACAGGTAGGGAATGGGAGGAGCTTGTAAATAAATCTGCCAAATAAAAAAAGGCTGTCTTAAACAGCCTTTTTTAGTATAAATATTATTTCTTACAATTATTGCATAAACCATAAAAATAAACTTGATTTGATAAAACTTCAAAGTTTGTATAATCTGCTACCTTAACATTTAAATCTTCAAAGCATATTCCCAGAATATCTTCAACCTTGCCACAGGATAAGCACTGTATGTGAGAGTGTGGATTGATTTGTCCATCATAACGAAAATTTCCTTCTCCAAGATTGATCTCCTGTACTAATTTAACATCTACAAGAGTCTTTAAAGACTTGTAAACTGTTGCAAGACTCATAGTAGGATAAGAAGGTTGCAATGCCTTGTATATAACCTCTGCTGAAGGATGCTCCTTAGTTGACTTTAAGTATTTATAGACAGCAATTCGTTGAGGCGTAAGTTTTAAGTTTTTTTCCCTAAAAATGTGAGTAATATTGTCCATATTCACCATCCCTCTTTAAACTATTAAAATAATTATATATCGAAAGTTACTACTTGTCAAAAGTAATTACAATGAAATAATTAATGTTATTTAGACAATGATATCCAATTAAATAAAGTTATCAAGAAAAAAATTAATAATGTTTTTATTGCTATCAGCATCAATGATATAATAATATATAGTTAAGGATATAGTCTATCAATGGAGGCAACTATGAAGTACAGGAAAAAGTTCATTGGATTTTTAATAATTGCAGTAACTCTTCAATTAATTATTTTAATCTATCTAAATAATTATAAATTAAGATCTTTAGACTTTTTTAACTCAGAAGACATAAAGTCACAGTTAAAAGAGGATAGTGTTGCTAAAGTTCTTGTTCCTGACAATATTGACAAAGTTATATGTTCCTTTAATGGAGAATTTAGTGCTTACTATAATAATTATAGTTTATTTGTAATTAATACTCAAACTGGAATAAGAAAAAAAATAGGATTTTCCAAAAACAATGTAATTAATATTTATAAGTGGCATCCCACTAAAAGCAAAGTAGTACTAGCACAGCAAGCCATGTCACAGGGAGCCAGCAGTTTAAAATTAATAGTCTATGATGCAGACTTAGGCACTATTAAGGATCTAAAAGACTTAAGCTGGCTTGCTAATAATATAAGAGTAGAAGACTTGGACTTTATTGGAGAAAGTGACTTAGTAGTAAAGATAGCCTATGCTAATGGCAATAGAGAACTGTATTTTGTTGGGGATGAAGTTAATAAGCTTTCTACAGTAAGTAATAATATTGGTTATATAAAATATACAGGCCAGGAAGATAAGGTTTTATATGAGGATGAAGGAAGTGGCAAATATTATATTACTGGCAGCAGTAAAGAAGTAATGAGAGACAAGATAGGTGGAAAGATTATACATATAGATAGAGAAGGTAATATTTATATGGCAGAGGGGGATCAAAGGGAAATTAGTAATATATACTACAGAGACCTTTTTGATGAAAAGAGTAGCTGGCAATCTATAGAATTAGGACTTGCTACTAGTATTGATAATATTTATATAGATAGTCAGGGCCAGATTTATGTTAATGATCCTCAGGGAAAGGAACTTGAAAAAATAGGAGAAAAAAATACGTTTAAATATGAAGGAAAACTAATGACTGTTTATAGGGAGGGAATACTGGTAATCAAGGATAATTTACTGACTAAATTGGAATTTAAAGATTTAATAAATAGTGAGGAGAAATGATTAATAATGGATGAAATTAAAATTAAAATACTACAAAAACTATTAATTCTTCCAGCCTTATTAATAGGCTTTACCGTTCACGAATACGCCCATGCATATATGGCTGATAAGTTAGGGGATAAAACTCCAAGATTTCAAGGGAGGCTCACTTTTAATCCATTAGCACATATAGATCCTATGGGATTTTTTATGATACTTTTTGTTGGCTTTGGTTGGGCAAAGCCAGTACAGACCAATAGATCTGCTTATAGAAACTATTACAAGGATGATTTAAAGGTGTCTATAGCTGGGCCATTGTCTAATCTTGCTACAGCTGTGATCGTTACGCCAATCTTCCTGTTATTTCAGAAATATGGCCAGGGTCTTATTCCTAATATGAAACTAAGTTTAGTTCTATTTGCAATAATGCAATTTATTATTATATATAACATTATGCTGTGTATATTTAATTTGCTACCTATACCACCCTTAGATGGATTTCATATTCTTGAGGATTTGTACCCTTCAAAATTTGCTGAGTTTAGGTATAAAATTCAACAATATCAACTTTTTATTTTAATTATATTTGTGGTAACACCGCTATTTGACTATATAGTTATAGGACCTTCATATAAAATTTTTAACCTACTAATAAGACTTTGGAGTTTGTTAATATAGGCTAGTGGAAGATATTTTTATAGAGGATGATTTGTATTGAAAATTATAAGTATAGAAGGATTAAGAAAAAAGTTTAAGCAAGTAACTGCTGTAAATAATCTTAGTTTATCAATAAAGGAAGGGGAGATATATGGCCTGCTAGGCCCCAATGGTGCTGGCAAGAGTACTACCATTAATATTATAAGTGGTTTGCTGGAAAAGGACGGAGGCAGTGTTCGGATCTTTGATAAGGATATTGATAAGGACTTTAAACATATAAAAAAGCATATTGGAATAGTGCCCCAAGACTTAGCTATCTACGAAGACTTAACTGCCTTTGAAAATGTTAGTTTTTTCGCCAGCCTTTACGGTATGAGGGGAAGGACCTTAAAGGAATCAGTTAATCGGGCTTTAGCCTTTGTTGGTTTAACTGACAAAGCTGAGGACTTTCCAAAAACCTATTCTGGAGGAATGAAGAGAAGGTTAAATATAGCCTGCGCTATAGCTCATGGCCCTAAACTTATAATTATGGACGAACCTACTGTAGGAATAGACCCTCAATCAAGAAATCATATACTACAGTCTGTTAAGCAGTTGAATTCTATGGGGTGTACAATAATTTATACTAGCCATTACATGGAGGAAGTTGAGGAAATATGTAGCTCCATAGGAATTATAGATCATGGAAAACTTATAGCAGAAGGGACAAAGGAACAGTTAAAGTCCACAATTACAGAGGTAAGTAATTTTTTAATAACTGTTTCTTCTACAAATGAAGTTAGGGAAGATGAATTAAGGTCTATTCCTGGAGTTGTTGCAACTAGTATAAAGGGCAATAATATAGGAATTAGCTCATGGAAAAAGGATGATAACCTAAATGATATATTAGCCTATTTAATGAGAAAAAATCTACAAATAAAGAATATTCAAAGCAAGGTTCCTGATTTAGAAACAGTATTTTTAAATTTAACTGGCAGGAACTTAAGGGATTAATCTATACGGAGGACAGAGGATGAGATTAAGAAAAAAATGGTGGGCAAGACCGGAAATGGAGCAAAGCCCCTGTGTTATCACAGAACCTAAGGACTTTAAAGGAAAATGGCAGGAGCTATTTAATAACTCCAATCCAATTCATCTAGAATTAGGTTGTGGTAGAGGGCAGTTTATTACTACAAAGGCAGAAGAAAACAGAGATATAAACTATATAGGAATAGATTTAAAAGATGAAGTTTTAGTATATGCTGTTAGGAAAATAGTAGAGAAGGAATTTGAACATGTGAAATTAATTCCTATGAACATAAGCTGGGTAGGGGATATTTTTGATAAGGATGAAATATCAAAAATATATATTAATTTTTGCAATCCCTGGCCTAAGTTAAGACACAATAAGAGAAGGTTAACCCATAGTAATTTTTTAAGGATTTATAAAGGCTTTCTGCAGCCTTCTTCAGAAATCTGGTTTAAAACCGATGACCAAGGTTTATTTAATGATTCTATTATCTACTTTGAAGAAAGCGGCTTTGAAATAAAGTTTTTAACCTATGATTTACACAATAGTGATTTTGATAAGAATATAGTTACTGAATATGAAGAAAAGTTTACAGCCTTAGGAATGAAAACAATGTTTTTAATAGCTAAATTAAAATAGGATCTTCTTTATTGAAGCTGAGGCTAAATTTATAGTATAAAAAACTGGCTATGTATAGGTGAAAGTTTACAATCACTATACCTAGCCAATTTTTATATAACAATTATCTTAAATAGGTAGATCCATCAAGGGGTATAAGTACTTGTAGGGGCGGAGTACCATTAAGCTTTCCTACAGCATAAATTGTATAAATCTTATCCGCCTGTAGATTAATTCTAGGAACTATTAGGATTCTCTTATTATTACTAGTGGTTATGGCTTCTATTCCATAATTACCGGGAGCAAGCTGGATGTATTCAGTAACTTCCTTATAGCTTACATTGGTAAAGAGTTTTTTTCCATCTGGTAGGAGTATATCTAGCTCTGGAGTTCCAGGGGCTAAATGGACGAATCTAACCATGGCATATCTTGGTGTAGGACCAGGTAAGGGTTCAGAGATAGGTTGTAGTCCAATGTTGCCTGGGTCCCCTATGACCGCTAAAGTGTAAATAGAGCCTGGAACTAGCTGAAGTCTAGTATCTATTAAGGGATCAGTGGTTTTTCCTGTTGGATAGACCTTTATAGTATATACTCCACTGGCTGTTGAAAAGTAGTTGGTAAAGTTTGAGTATCTCAAATTTCGGGCAACTATTTTACCGTTCACATGTAGATCTACAGGACCAGTGCCAGGAGAAGCGTGTAACAGTCGGTAGTAGGATGTAGGAGAAGCTGATGAGGTTTCTCGCACATAGTTTTGGTAAGGACAATAAAACAAACCATTCACTCCTTTTGGATTTTTAAAAACTACATTAACATAGTATGTAAAAGGTTCAAATTGTTGACTGATGTCTTTTAAATAATTTCATTAACATAGAAAAAAGAAGTATCACATTATGCTCAACTGCTTAATAAAATGATTAAGAGGTGGAGTGTAATGAGTACTGCACAATTAAATCAAAAATACAGAAAACTAATAATGGGATTAAATAAAGAAGTGCCCGTAAGAAGAGGTAAGTTAAAATACGTTAATTTTGATAATGCTGCTACAACACCTCCCTTTGTTTCTGTCATTGATTCTATTGTTAAATTTTCTCCTTGGTATTCTTCCATTCATAGAGGGACTGGATATAAATCAAAAGTGTCTTCTAAAGTATATGAGGAAGCTAGGCACAAGATTCTAAAGTTTCTTGGGGCAGATGAAAAGACTAATACAGTTATCTTTGTTAAAAATGCCACAGAAGGATTAAATAAACTATCCTATAGATTGATTCATGATAGTAGCTGGGTGGTGCTTTCTACTTGGATGGAGCATCATTCCAATGACCTGCCCTGGCGTGATAAATGCAGGGTAGACTATGTAGAAATTGATGACAAGGGTAGATTATGCTTATGGGATCTGGAACAGAAGCTAAGGAGATATGGAGGTAGGGTAAAGTATGTAACGGTAACTGGTGCTTCTAATGTTACCGGCTACGTTAATGATATTCACAAAATAGCTTTTTTAGCCCATATGTATGGAGCTAAGATAATAGTGGATGCTGCTCAATTAATTCCTCATGGGCCTATTAATATGAAACCAGACCATTGTGTTGAACACATAGACTTTGTAGTTTTTTCAGCTCATAAAATGTATGCTCCCTTTGGCGTTGGTGCTATTGTTGGACCAAAGAAAAGTTTTATAAAAGGCTCGCCAGAATATAAGGGTGGAGGCACAGTACAGGTGGTAACACGTTACAGCATAGTTTGGGATGATCCTCCTTTTAAGGAGGAGGCAGGTAGTCCTAATATTATTGGAGTAGTAGCACTAGTAGCGGCTATTGAGGAGTTATCTAAAATAGGAATGAAAAAAATTTATAAAAATGAAAAAGAATTAATGAATTATGCAGTTAGTAAGTTAAAGAAGATACCCTTCATTCAGTTGTATGGCTGTTATGATGGATGTGTAGAGAGGGTAGGGATAATTACCTTTATTGTTAAGGGAATACCTCATGGGGAAATAGCAAAGATCTTATCAGAAGAAAGCGCTATCGCTGTTAGAAGTGGATGCTTCTGTGCACAGCCTTATGTGCAAAGATTGTTGAAATTAAGTTCAAAAGAAATAGAGTTTTATAAATATCTGCCTGACCATAAAAAGCCAGGAATGGTAAGAGTGAGTTTTGGTTTATATAATACGAAAAAAGAAGTAGATAGACTGGTATCTGAACTAAAGAGATTAATAAAACACTTTTGATTTGCCAAGCAAGGATTTGCTATTTACAGTTACAAAAAAGGCTTTTTCTCAACCTAGTTAGTAGAGAAAAGCCTTTTCTTTTTATATATGTAAGGAGTTATTTTTTTACTCGGTAATAATCTGGTATTCCACTGTCTTTATTAGGGCCCTGAATCAAAGGTTTAATATAGTCTTCTGCTTCTTTAGAAACAAAGTTATGGTCTTCGTTAATCCAATTTACAGGGAAGTACTTTGTTTTATTACAAACCTCAGAAGCCTCAATTAGAAACATCTCGCTGCTATAAGGTTCATTTGACTTTCTTTTTATTGCTACCATAAAGCCACTATGCCCTTCATTAGCATAGTTTAAGGCAGCCTTTCCAGCTTCAGCTGCTTCTTCAATATCAATATGGGAAGCTATATGCATACAGCAACGTTGCATAACCCCTAATTCAAGGGTTTTTACTCTGGAAGTTATACCAGCATTAACAATCAAGGATTTTAGATATCCAGCTACACCACCTAACTGTGCATGGGCAAAACTATCATGTTCACCTTGTGGTTGCATCTCTGCAATATATTTTCCTTCAAAGTTCTTAATGCCTTCTGAAACAACGATATAAGCATGGTTTTTTTCCTTAAAGACCCTTTGGGTATCCTTGATAAACTTCTTTTCATCAAAGGGAACTTCGGGAAGATATATAAAATCCGCTACAGGCTTGCCATCTAATTTGGCAAGAGCGGCGCTGGCAGCTAGCCAACCAGTATCTCTACCCATAGTTTCTAAAATAAATATACCATTATTTATGTACACTGTAGAATCTAAGTATGTTTCTAAAGCTGTAGTTGCTATAAACCTTGCTGCGCTACCGTAACCAGGGCAGTGATCCGTAATAGGTAAATCATTGTCAATAGTTTTTGGTATACCTATAATTCTTTTATCTATAGAATTTTCCTTAGCATATTGACTTAATTTGTTTACCGTATCCATAGAGTCGTTTCCGCCTACATAAAAGAAAGTATCCACCTGGTACTTGTCTAGTATTTCAAAGAATTTCTTATATTCTTCTGTTGATTCTGCAGGATTCTTAAGCTTATATCTACATGAGCCTAAGCCAGAAGAAGGGGTGTGTTTAAATTTGTTTATTTCCTCTTCAGTCATAAGAGAAAGGTTTACAAAGTTTTCATTTAGTATACCTTCAATTCCATTTATGCCACCTAAGATTTCATTATAGTATCCTTTGACCTTGTTTTCCATTAAAACACCAGCTACACTAGCGTTAATCACCGTAGTAGGGCCACCAGATTGAGCAATAATACATCGTTTCATACCTATTTACCTCCGAGAGTCTACTCTATAATACACTAAATATTATACATAAAAAAAAAGAAAATGTATAGTATAGGAAGCAAAAAAGGTTGTAGACCGGCTTATTTAATTAAATGTGCTGCACCATTTCTTCTGCCTCTTGAAAACTAGCTTGAAAAACTCCTGGAGCTGAATTTGGAAAATTATAATAAATAAAATGGTTTTGCATATAAATTTATTATGAAAAAATTTAGTTCTTAAGGTCTTTACCATAAATATATGCTGCTGTGAAAGGTTGTGTTTTTTTGGATAGGTATAGCTTGTTTCTAATTGCCATAGCTTTGTCCCTAGATGCTTTTGGTGTAGCTTTGAGCATAGGCTTAAACCCAGAAATAAAAAATAGAAATAAATTGATTTTCAGTATTTCCTTTGGATTTTTTCAGTTTCTTTTTTCCTTAATAGGAAGCCTATCTGGTTATTACTTTGTTAACTGTATAGGCAGCCTTCCAGAAGTGATTGGTGGAGTTATAATTGCTATTGTAGGTGTAATAATGATTAATGATGGAATGGAACATAAAGAGCAATGCATTCTATTTTCCCCAAAGATGTACATAATTCTAGGAGCTTCAGTAAGTATAGATGCTTTGGTAGTAGGTTTTACTGCCTTAGGCACAAGGAAGAGCTATAGTTTAATCTTTGGCTATACTATGGTTATTGGTACAGTAACTTTAATAATGTCTGCCCTTGCTTTTGTCATTGCTAAACATTTAAAAAAACTTTCCATAGTAGCAAGGTTTGCAGATTACATAGGAGGTATAATACTAATACTATTTGGCATTAAAATGATGTTTTTAGGGTGAAAAAGGCTGTTGTAGAACAGTCCTTGTTCACCTGATTTTTTTTGTAAAGCTATCTTTCTTTGTGATATAATGTTCTAAAGAATTAAGTAAAGGTGAGATGGGATGACAGATATAGAGCTTTTAAGAAATAAGAAGATAAAAGTAACCTTTGCTAGAAAGGTTATATTACAAATATTAAATGAGGCTGAAGGAGCTGTAAGTGCAGATTATATCTATGAAAAATGCTGTGAGGAAAATTATAGCATCAATCTTTCTACTGTATACAGAACCCTGGAAGTCTTCGAAGAAAAGGCTATTGTAGAAAAGTTTGATCTAGGTGATAGAAAATATAACTATTCTCTTAAAAAAGAGCATCACAACCATACAGTAGAGTGTAATGTTTGCCATAAGTCAATAGAATTAGAATGTCCTGTTGAAATGTTAGAAGAGATAATTAAAAGCAAAACAGGATTTACTATGATGGAACATGAGCTACATATTAAAGGTGTATGTAAAAGTTGCAAAAAGGAAGATGAAAAAATTATTTAGCTGAATAGATTTCTTTTACTTTCCAGCTGCCGTTACTACGTTTCTCAAGGAGGACTTTATAGACAACTAAGCTGGTTTTAGAATCTTTGGACATACCAGTTACAGTGACTATAGCTAAGACCTCATCAGAATACTTAAGTTCAGTAGAGCTAATTGAGTTTAGCTTATACTTATTAAAGAATCCTTTAGTAAGCTTTTGCTCTATTACGTATGAAATATCTTTTTTCTGATAAATATTATAGTTATAATAAACAGCGGAAACTATAATAATAATAAAAATAACTACAAATACAATTTTTTTCTTTAATAAATTCATAAAAACCTCCCTTTAAAATTGTGAAATTTTATTGGATACTTTTATGCTAACTTTTACTATAATATATTCAACAGTATATAAATATAGATTAAGGAGTTGATTTAATTTGGATTTTTCATCCATAGTCCTTATGGAAAGAGATAAAGAAAGTGGTATGCTGACAAAAGAAATAGGAAGCTATAAGGTAGACGACGGTGCTCAGTATATTACTAGAGCTTTCTGTGAAGAGGATATTGTACATATTGCATTTGACACAGGTAGAGATGTGGAGGATTGGGAATATTCTGCTATCTATGATAACTTTTCTGAAGAAAGTTTTCAAAATAGTGGTTTTGACATAAGCTTTGATGAAGATCAATATAATCCTAGCTGGCTTGTAAAATTTAAGTTCCTAGATGACCATTCAGAAATGGAATCAAAAATCTCATTATTGTGCAAATTAATAAAAAAGGAAATAGAAAGTAGTTTTGAAGCTATAGAAGGCAGAGAAGAGGAATACAAAGAAGAAAGAGATTAGGGAAGGGAGAATTTATATGTCAGAAGGGAAAAAAACTAAAACAAGAGCTGAAATTAATGATAATGATAAGTGGGATTTAAGTAAAATATATAATTCAGAAGATCTCTGGGAAAAAGATTTTGAGGACCTAAAAAAAGAAGGACCAAAGCTGAAGGAATATGCCGGTAAGCTGGAAAAGGGAGATGTGCTATTAGAATATCTTACCATTAGCGAAAAAATATCTAGAAAGGCTGAAAAGCTTTTTATATATGCACACTTAAAATATGATGAAGATACTGCCAATACTAAATATCAAGGTTTAAAGGATAGAATAGACACATATTTGTCTGAACTTAGAGGATATCAAGCCTTCTTTGTGCCAGAGATCTTAGCACTGCCAGAAGGAACTATAGAAAAGGCCATGGCAGAAAATGAAAAGCTAAAATTATACGATTTTATGCTTAAGGATATTTTAAAGGCTAAGCCACATACCCTAAGTAAGGCAGAAGAAGAATTATTAGCCAAGGCATCAGACTGCTTAGATGCTCCCCACAATATTTATGGCATGCTTACAAATGCAGATATGACCTTCCCTCTTATAAAGGACGAGGAAGGAAATGAGGTGGAGCTTACTGAAGTAAACTATGGAACCTTTATTAGAAGTAAGGATAGAAAGGTTAGGGAAGCAGCCTTTAAGGCCCTCTTTAACACCTATGAAAAATATAAAAATACTTTAGCAGTTTCATTAACATCTTCTTTGAAGACCTATATCTTTAATTCAAAGGTGAGAAAGTATAATTCTGCTTTAGAAAGTTCTTTAAAGCCAAATGATATTCCCCTAGAGGTTTATCATAATGCTATAGATACTATTAATAAGAACATTTCAGTACTCCATCGCTATGTGGATATAAAGAAGAAGTTCTTAGGCCTAGATAAAATTCATATGTATGATCTATATGTACCACTGATTGAAATTGAAAAGGAGCATATAGCCTTTGATGAGGCTGTTAAAATAGTTAAGGAAGGACTGCAGCCTTTAGGAAAAGAATATTTAGATATTTTCCAAGAGGGTGTAAATAGTGGATGGATAGATAAGTATGAAAACAAGGGTAAAAGAGGCGGAGCCTACTCTTGGGGCAGTTACGATACCATGCCTTATGTTCTTTTAAACTATAATTATGAGCTTAACGACGTTTCCACCTTAGCTCACGAAATGGGCCATTCAATTCATTCTTACTATTCAAGAAAGAATCAGCCTTATATTTACGCCGACTATACCTTGTTCTGCGCCGAGGTAGCATCAACTACTAATGAGGCCCTCTTAATCCATCATTTAATAGAAAAAGAGACAGATGAGAAAAAGAAACTCTATTTAATAAATCAGGAGTTGGAGCAGATCAGAACAACAGTATTTAGACAGTTAATGTTCGCTGAGTTTGAGTTGATAAGCCATGAAACCATTGAAGAAGGAAAACCACTTACTGCCAAGGAGCTTTGCAGCATTTGGCATGACCTTAATGTAAAATACTTTGGTCCTAATATGGTGGTTGATAAGGAAATAGATATGGAATGGTCTAGGATTCCACATTTCTATTCTGACTTTTATGTTTATCAATACGCTACCGGTTACGCAGCTGCCAGCTCCTTTGCAAGAGCTATTTTGGAGCAGGGACAAAAGGCTGTTGACAGCTACACCGAATTCCTAAAGGCCGGCGGCAGTGATTATCCAATTAATATATTGAAAAAGGCAGGAGTTGATATGACTACTCCTAAGCCACTAGAAGATACTATTAAAAGATTTTCTGAATTGCTTGATATGATGGAAAATTATTGTTAAAATAAGATATAAATTAATAGCTAAGAGATTCAGCCTTGCTGAATCTCTTACTCTTATTATTTAGCAGTAGTTTAAAAAGGTGTGATATATTGAAAGAAAAATTTCAAAGAGATTTAATAAATTTCTTTTTGTCCTCAGGGAAATTTAAGGTTTATGAGTTGGGGCAGGACTTGCAAAATAAGACCATCTGGATGGTTGAAGGAACAATAGGACAGCTAGATGAAATCATGGTAGTTACTACTAGGGCAGATTTGGAGACCACTAAAGAAAGGCTGGAAAACCATATAAATAAGTCCTATGTTGGAAATAGGGGAATTGGTGTTACTCTTGTAGTTTTATCCTCTTCTAATGAAGGAATAATAAGCAAAGAGGACTCTGCTATCAACAGTGATTTCCTAGTAGCTTCGGCCATGCTGCAAATTGACATGGAAGACCTGAGCCTTGTTCAGCAAATAGGATATACTAACAGCCTTAAAGGAATTCTTGCCTTTGTGGAAAACAAAAAAAGAATACAAGCTAATTCTAAAACTTCCCCCTATACTTTAACTAATTTGCTAATAGCTCTTAATGTTTTAATCTTTATTTTTACTGCTATAGCTTCCAAAAGCATCTTAGATATGGACACAGGGGTCTTAATTCAATTTGGTGCCTTAGTTCGGCCCTTAATTGATTTGGGAGAATATCATAGATTGATTAGTCCTATGTTTTTACATGGTGGATTACTTCATTTGGTAATGAATATGTATGGTTTGAACTTGTTAGGGAGGATTTTAGAAAAGGAATATGGAAAACTGATATTTGGTATCATTTACCTATTTTCCGGCATTGCAGGTTCCATTCTTAGCTATTTCTTTTCAAACCCAATGGCTATTTCAGTAGGTGCATCTGGAGCAATATTTGGATTGTTAGGCTCCTCTGTAGTATTTGCCTTAAAAAGAAAAAACATTATAAGAAAAAGTTTTTTGCAAAATATCTTGCAAGTTATTGTAATCAATTTAGTAATAGGATTTTCTGTTAGTAGGATAGATAATGCTGCTCATATTGGTGGTCTGCTGGGAGGTCTTCTTATAACAGCAGCCTTAGATTACGGAATATCTGATAAATAAAAAGCCTAGAAGAAACTGTTAAAAATATAGTTTCCTCTAGGTTGTTTTTTTACATAGTAACTAAATCTTCATAATAAAGAGTTTCCTTCTCCAGTAGAGCCTTAGTAATCCTTTCAAGCCTATCTCTCTCTTTAATTAATAGGGCTTTAGTTTCTTCATATAAATTCTCTGCTAAAGTCTTACACTCATTTAAAAGTTCACTAGAACTAGCATTAAAGGAGTTGTTTATTTCATTTAGGCTTAATAGGCCTAAGGTAGTTCCCATACCGTATTCTGTTACCATTTTAGCAGCGATGTTGGTAGCTTGCTTTATATCGTTATAAGCTCCTGTTGTAACATAATCCTTGCCGAATATAATTTCTTCAGCAGCTCTGCCAGCAAAGAGAACCATGATTCTTCTTCTTAAATATTCTCCGTTGTGATACATCTTATCCTCTGGTATGCTTAAGGTATAGCCGCCAGCACCCTTTGTGCTAGGGATGATAGTAACCTTTGAAACCTTATCTTCTGGTAGTATACACATGTTTACTAAGGCGTGTCCTACTTCGTGATAAGCTGTTATTTCTCTGTCTTTTTCATTAATAGAAGTACGATCAATTTTTTCATGGCCTGCTACTACAATGGAAAAGGCCTTGTCCATATGAATGTCATCAATGTATTTGCTGTCATCTTTGCAGGCTAATATAGCTGCTTCATTTGCTAAGCTTTCAAGCTTTGCCCCGGAGAAATAGGCAGTTTTTTGAGCCCATTGTCTTAGATCTAAGTTCTTAACAGGCTTATTTTTTAAGTGTAAGTTTAAGATCTTCTCTCTGGCGGCTAGATCTGGAAGGGTAACTTCTATGTGTCTATCAAATCTACCTGGTCTTAGCAGGGCTGAATCCAGCATATCCAATCTATTAGTAGCAGCAATCACTACTATACCGTCACTTTCGTTAAAACCAGACATTTCAGTTAGCAAGGCATTTAAGGTTTGGTCTCTTTCATCGGAACCGCCACCTGCCTTGTTTGATTCACGCTTTTTACCTATAGCATCAATTTCATCGATAAATATTACTGCTTTTCCGTTAGCCTTAGCTTTTTTAAACAAGCTTCTTATTCTGCTAGCACCAACCCCTACATATACTTGTACAAAGTCTGAACCGGACATGGCATAAAAGGGAACTCCAGCTTCTCCAGCCACAGCTTTTGCTAATAAGGTTTTACCGGTACCAGGTTCACCGTAGAGGATAATTCCCTTAGGCATTCTTGCTCCATAGGCTGCATATTTTTCAGGGTTCTTAAGAAAATCAACTATATCCTTAACACTTTCTTTAGCTTCTTCATTACCAGCTACACTCTTAAAATTATATTTATAGTTTTCAGCGGCATTAAGATCTAATGCGTCTACGGCAGCATACTTTTTAAAGGGGATAGTTCCAGATTTCATAAAGTATACTAGAAGAGCAACCATTGATAAGGCTAAGGTCACTGCTGGTAATACATCCATGAGTTCATTACCAGAGCCTTCCACTACCTTGATATCTTCTATCAATAAGTCCTCTTTCAATGACTGGCTTCTTGGATTGTCAGTCTTATAGCTTGTGCCATCTTTTAAGACTACCTTAATCTTGGAAGCATTAGTTAAGTAAACTGTATCTATCTTTTCAGTCTTCATATCCTGGTTAAAGTCTGAATAATTCTTATATTTATTAAAATCGCTGTTTAATTTACTAGCGAATATGGCAATAATTGAAATAAGGGCAATAATTAAGGGAATTATAATAAACTCTTTCTTATGTTTATTCATCTAATCCATCAATCTCCTTTCAATTTGGTTTACATAATATCATTATAGACCTTTTAAATTTAAAGTCTAATTTTATTCATAAAAATTACTAATGTAAATCTTGGCTGGAAATTCACTATTGCTAAAATTTGTTGTATACTTATATTTAGATATTTAACATACAAATAAATGAGGTGTTACAGTGAACATAAGTGAAGTTAGTTTTACTCTAAGTACAGAAGACATAGAAAGTATAATAAAGGACTTTCTAGAAGTACCAGGCTTATCTATTGAAGCTATAAATATTGACAAGCATATCTACATAAAGGGTTCTTATAAAAAAATTATTAAAATCTCTTTTAACCTTGAACTAAGCCTTCTTAGTGTAAGGGATGAAGGTATTTCCTTTATCATTGAAAAGGTACAAGTAGCAAAATTGCCAGTATTCAAGTGGATTGTGAATTTGATAGTAAAGAAGTTGATTAAAACAGTGAAAGATTTAGGCATTACTGGGGACAAGGATATTGTAGATCTGGATCTGCCTAAATTATTAGGCAAACTGCCAATAAAGTTAGCCTTTAAATTAGATAGTATTCAGCTACAAAAGGACAAGGTGTCTGTTGATATTAAGAAAATAAGTTTATCTCTTAAAGGACAAGCGCTCCCGGTAGAGGAAGAAGATTTAAATAGGGAAGAAGAAGATTCAAGACCTACTGTAGTATTGCAGCAGGAGGATAAGTATAGTGAATTAAGACATGAGCTAGAAAAGAAAGTACCGGAAAAGAATAAAATTCTATTGCCATACATAATGCTCTTACCAGATTTTATAGCTTTAATTATCAGACTCTTTAAGGATAAAAGAGTGCCTTCTAAGATAAAATTAATATGTGGCTCCGTAATTGCATATTTTGCCTTGCCCTTTGATATAATCCCTGACTTTTTACCGATAATAGGAAGGATTGATGACTTAGTTATAGTTTTTTATGCTCTAAATAAGATCATTTGTAATGTATCAGAGGAAGTTATCAAGGAAAACTGGGAAGGGGAAGAAGAAATAATATTAGTGATACGAAAGGGGATAGATATCTTATATAATACAATAGGAATCAATAATATTATTAGTACCTTCAGATGGTTTACAAAGGCTAGCAAAGATAAGAAAAATAAAAGTCAGCAGGAAAATGTAAAGGAGAATAATTCAGATGGCCAAGAAATATTACGGGATTAAAATAGGATATGACAAGGTTAAGGGGGAAGAGGTAAAGGATCTAATAGTTGATTCTTGGAGTGAATGTGAGAAGTACATAAAAGGAGTTAAGGGGGCAAAGTATAAAAGTTTTACTACAATTGCTGAAGCTAAAGAATATTTGTCCCAGGGAGATCCTATCTTAAAAAAAGGAAGGGATTCTTATCCCCTTGATATAGTTCATGCCTATGTAGATGGTAGCTACAATGTGGATTCTGGAAAATACTCTTATGGTTTGATTGTAACCAAGGAAGATATTGTAAGCTATATAGAAAACGGTGTGGCGGAAGATGATTCATTGAGGGATATTCGTCAAATAGCTGGGGAATTGAAAGGAGCTATAAGAGCTCTTCAGTACTGCAGCCAGAATAAGATTAAAGAGCTGGTTCTATTCCATGACTACGAAGGAGTTTGCTATCACGCTACTGGTTTCTGGAACCGTAGGGAAGAGTCTTCTAAAAAATACTATGAAGACTTCAATAAGCTTGTTAATGAAAATGGTATAAAGGTCCACTTTGTTAAAGTAGATAGTCATACTGGTGACTTATACAATGAAATGGTAGATGAATTTGCCAAGGTAGCTGGGGGACTGAAATTAAATTACCAAACTGAAAAGCTCTTAAAGACTAGTGGGCTTATTGTAAAGGAAGAAGGGCTAAAGGATAAATTAAGGGAAATTATAAAAGAAGAAGAAGTCTTGGAAAAGGTAAAGATAAGTGAATAGAAGAACTGATATTTATAAGCGGCCATGGCCGCTTTTTTTGGAAAGTTTGGGAAAACAAGAACAATTTTAATGCCTAAATTGGCAAGAATGTGATATAATTAAGTTAATTATGATTTTTTTTTTAATAGAATTAAACATTTGTGTATATTTTGTAAAGGAAGAGTGAT
>JAAYTB010000021.1 GCA_012523855.1 Clostridia bacterium | reverse complement strand
TTTTATTTTCTCACATCTAATATCTATAATGGCCTCAATATAGATTGAAATACTAGCCTAAAAAAGTGGCTTTTTTGCCTGGGGGATTAGGTCATTGTAAATATAATTAGTAATTTGGTCAGCTGTAGTTTTTATATCAGGCTTCATAGTCAAATACCAGGTGCCGGATATGATAGTACCCTTGCAGTAGCCATCTACTGGAAATCTCATTTGTTCTAGTGGTGGAGGGGAAATTAATAAAGAAGAACCTAGTAGAATAAGCTCATTGGTAGATATATTTGTACTTACATAAGGGGTCACCTGCCAGACTAAGCTTGGAAAACTAGTGATGTCCATTTCTTTGAAGTTATTAAAGAGAGCTGTTAGCACTGTTCTTTGCCTAGCTGTTCTTTCAAATTCTCCAGATCCTAGATTTCTTATACGGCTGTAGGCTACAGCTTGTATTCCGTTTAAATGTTGCAGACCACTTCTCTTAATATAAGTGGGTTTAACATTTTGCATATGGGCAAGTTCTTTTGTCCATTTGTTAATTTCTTTAATTTCTTGACTTTTTACGTCAATATCCACTCCTCCTAAGGCATCAACAATCTTAGACAAACCTTTAAAATCTACTGTTATGTATTCCTTTATATCCAAATTGAAATTTTGGTTTAGGGTTTTTATAGCTAAAAAAGGTCCGCCATAAGTATATGCTTCTGTAATTTTTGTTTGTCCGTGACCATCTATAAAGACATAAGAATCTCTTAGTATAGAGGAGATTTTCAGTTTGTTATGAAGCTTATCTATGGTAAGAATAATTATAGAATCTGAATGGGGCGGGTCAGATTTCTGTCTTCCTGTGTCTATACCAAAAAGAGCTATGTTTCGTATATCCGGATAGGAATTTTCTTCATGAACTGAATTTATACCTAGTTCCTGGTTATTTTGTGGTATTTCAACCTTTTCAATTTTTTGTAGGCCTAGATAAATATATATAGAATATCCGCATATTAAGAGAAGTAGCAGTAGAAAAATAGCCAAGAAAACTTTTTTAGAGAGTGAACTTTTCACAATCCATTCCTCCCCAATATAAATTATCTATATAATTTGTATTTATAATAATTTTAACCTTAAACCTATCCTTTTATGTGTAAGTTAATTGTTGAAGTGAAAGCCTAGATGAGGGGGTAAAATTAACTATCTAATTGAATGGTTAAAGACTATTGACTAGTAGAAAAATATGTACTTTAATATTAATTGTAGACCTTAGTAAAATAACTAAGAAAATAGTAACAATCAGGGGGACAAGCTTGTGTTAAGCACTAATACTAATAGGCAATTATTTAAATCTAACAGGCAGATAAAATTATTAATAATTTATATTTTAATGTGTATTACTTTAGGCCTAATGTTAGGCATAGCTATATATTACAGAACTGCATATAAAAAAAAGCCAGTAAACAATGAGTTAAGTCAACATAATCAAAAAGATGTAATTTCGAATGTTGACGACTTTACGGACAAGCCTGTAGTGGGGGAAGAAAATATGCCGTCGGATAAAGAGGAAGAAAAGGAAAAAGAGGAAGATAAGAAAGAAGAAAACAGTGATGGAACAAACAATCAGCCAATAAACTACCAAGTTAAGGTAGAGGAAATTTACAAGAAAGATGGAATTAGAAATGTCTTTCTAACTTTTGATGATGGACCTACGTCAAATATAACCCCTCAAATTCTAGAAATTCTTGATAGATATGAGGTGAAAGCTACTTTTTTTATTCTAGGTAAACAAGCAGAGGCAAATCCAGAAATTTTAAAGATGATTGTAGAAAAGGGACACGCTATAGGTTTGCATAGTTATTATCATGATTACAATATGTATAAGTCAATAGACCTTTTTAATACAGATTTAGATTTATGTATTAGGTCCTTGAAAAATATTTTAGGTCAGGATTTTTCCACTAGAATATATAGATTCCCTGGAGGTAGTGGAGGGAGAAAGCAAATATTTAAGGATAGGATTAAAGAAGTGAATTTACATAATGTAGATTGGACTGCATTAACCGGAGATTCAGAATCTGGAGAAAAGAAAACAACTGAAGAACTACTAGATAGACTGAAGGAGTCCATTGTTATAAACGGCAACCCTGAGGATGTAGTTGTACTAATGCATGATTCTGCAACAAAGCAAATCACTGTGGATGCTCTTCCAGCGGTAATAGAGTATTTTAAATCTGAAAACTTTCATTTTAAGGCCATAAAATAAATTAACAAGAGGACAAAACTCTAGGTATTGTCCTCTTAAAATTTACTAATATATAATTCCTCTAAGTGAAATGAAATATATTCCTGTAGACAGGGCGTACAAACCAAGAGCAGTTAGGGTTGCTAAATGAGTTTTAACAAATCTTTGGTGCATTGCGTCAGCCCTATCCCCTACAATTACAAAGGCACCATGAAACATAAATTCCAGAGCAAAGAACATAAGTGTAATTATAGTGAAGATTCTAACAAAAGGGATTGTAACTAAGGCAATTATATATATACTAGCAATAAGTATAGCTGTTCTGTATTCTTTCATCTATTATCCTCCTATGAAAGATGATATTTTTATATTATCATAGGCTTGTCTTATATACAATATAATTTTCTTTACATCAAAGAAGATAAAATGATTTCTTTCAACAGAATTCAGGGGATTCCAAAAGTATACTGCAAAAATCTCAGACAATATGACACTTTACGAGTTTTTTCCTGGTTATACTAAGAATTGAATAAATATCATTATGTATTTAATTATAATTATGGTAAAATGGAAGCAAGTTATAGTACATATCAGTGATACGGACAATCTTTGTTAAATTTAAATTAACTTTCGAGGCAGTTGAAGATATTTCACTGTTTTTATTAACATAAAGTAAATATCTTCATATTATATTAATGTGTGTCATTATGGCCAGGAGGTTTATTATGATAAATATTAATAATTTGCTGCAAGAAGTTACTGAATGCTCTGAAGAGGCGATGGAAGCACTAAGGGATATGCTTAAGCTACCACAGTTTAAATACAATAAGGATATAATTAGATACTTATGTTTCATTGATGACATGTGCCATGAAATTTCTTTCATTAGTAAAGTTCATTACTTGGAATATGCAGAAGAGGACATAAAGATTAGAATTAATTCAATATACAGGTACGCTTCAGGTATTATTGATATATTTTATAGTCTTTCTAGAGCATTAACTAAAGCAAATTATAATACTTTTCCTAATAATCTTAAGACAGCTATGACAACCATACAGGATAATTTTTGTAAGTTGGCCTGGGAAGTTGTTAAAGTTTACGGACCTAAACAAGCTATGTTAATTGTAACACCAGGCTACCAGGTTATGTCTGGTATATGGATGGAGTATAGGAGGGCCATTCTACCCCTAGAAGCATAAACACTAATTCTAAGGGAAATACTTATAGGGACAGTCTACTTACTATTGTGGACTGTCCCTAGGGATTGCATATATTTACATTTTACAAAGTTTCGCTCTTCATTTAATATAGAATTTGTACAAGGTTTCTGTTATATATTAAGCTTAAATGACTTTAGCTTTATTACTGGGAGGATCTTATGAAAAGAATAAGTTTTGCACTAATATTTATTATATTATTTATGTTTCCTGCAAAAATAGTTCAAGCTACTTCAAAAAATATACTTAATATTAACAATGAGATTTCTTATATTTTAATTGATGGAAAAACTGGTCAGGTCTTAGCTGAAAATAATGCAGATAAGATTATACGTCCTGCTAGTACTACTAAAATATTGACAGCTATAGTTGCCTTAGAAGAAGGAGATTTAAAGGATAAGATGATTGTTTCCCTAGAAGCAGTTAATGACATTGGTGACGGAGGAATGAACATAGGAATAATGGCTGGTGAAAGTAACTTTACTTTGGAGCATATGATTAATGTGATGATGGTAAAGTCAGCCAATGAAACTGCTAATATTATAGCAGAAAATGTTTATCCTACTAGAGAGGCTTTTATAGATAGAATGAACCAGCGTGCCAAGGAGCTAGGTGCTGAAAATACTACTTTTTATAATGTATCCGGTATGGATGATAAGGAAGAATATAAAAAGCATCTTACCACTGCAAGGGATATGGTGATGTTGGCTAGACATGCTATGACTATACCGAAGTTTAGGGAAATTGTTAAGCAAGAATATTATAATGATTTACCTGCAACTAATAAGCATACAGAATGGCCACCTTTAAGAACAAGTAATAAGCTCTTGTGGGATACTAACCAATATAAATATACTAAGAATTCTGAAGAACATAAATACACTATTACTGGTATAAAGACAGGCTATACTAGTGGTGCTGGTTTCAATCTTATTTCATCAGCGGTGAATGAAGAGGGAAGTGAATTGATAGCAGCTGTTATGAATGTAAAAGAAAATAACAATGCAGTATATCAATACACTAAAGCCCTGTATGAGTATGGCTTTGAAAATTATTCTGTTCAGAACATAGTAAAGCAAAATGAAATTATTGATTCAGTTGCTGTAGCAAAATCAAAGTATGGGGATAAAGTAGAGCTCGTAGCTGCAGAAGATTTGGATGCTATTATGCCTATAGAGCAAAATAGCTGGAATATAGATACTGTGCAAAAAATAAGTCCTAACATTACTGCTCCCATAAAACAAGGTCAAGTTCTTGGTACTGTTGAATATAGACAAAATGGAGTTTCTATTGGAAAGGTAGATCTTATAGCGGCAAAAGCTATGGAGGCTAAGGCTAAGTTTAATTTATCAGAGGGGTCAAAAGGATTTTTAGGAAAGGGTTTATTTGGTTGGATTATTAAAATCCTACTCTTACTTTACCTTATTCTACTTGCGAGAAGGCATATTAAGCGGTCGATAAGAAGAAAGAAAAGAAGAAAATATATGGAAAGTAGATTTAAACTTAAATAAAACAGGAATTGCAGGTGCAATTCCTGTTTTTGTATTTTTATGCCTATTGAATATGAAAAAATCGAGGCGTAGAATAAAGTTCATAATCCTAATCTTTGGAAGGAGTCTTTCTATGGAAAATGCCATTTTCTTTATAGATCAAATTGAAGAGTTAAGGGACTATGTTAAGGAATTATTAAGGAAGGAAACTATCAATGAAATTCTTATATCTGGAAGATTTGATAATGAAGTTTACCAAGAGATTATTGATAGTGTTTTGCTTACGGACAAGATAAATAAGTTAAAAATAATAATTCCAATGGTAGGAAGAAAGGGTGTAGTGTCTAGAAGTTATATCAACAAAATATGTAGAACAGGTGGCCATATGAAGATAAATAGTAAATATAGAAATAATATAGTGATAATAGGAGAGTATACTCTTATTATTTCCTTCTGCAGTAAACATCATCATAATAGTTTCAATAAGTTAAATTTTGAATCTTGTGTAGTGACCAATGCTAAGGAGGTAGTTGAAAAAATCACCAATAAGTTCAATCAAATATGGAAGCATAGCTTAGCTCTAGTGGAAAACTAGAGAAGGAGGATAACAGGAATGAAAATTATAATTGTTGGAGCAGGTAAGGTTGGATATACATTAGCAGAAAATTTAGCCAGGGAGAAAAGTTATGATGTAACTGTTATTGATAAGGATGGAGATGCTCTAGCCAAGGCTGAGGAAAATCTAGATGTTATGTGCATTAAAGGTAATGGTGTCAGCACTAGCATTCTTATGGAAGCAGATATATTAGATACAGATTTAATTATTGCAGTTACTGGCAGTGATGAAATAAACATGCTTTCTTGCTTAACAGCTAAAAAGCTAGGAGCAAAAAAAGCTGTAGCCGGAGTTAGAAACCCTGAGTATTCACAGGAATTGTCTATAATAAAGGAGCAAATAGGCTTGGATTTCGTAATTAATCCTGAATTTGCTGCTGCTGAGGAAATTGCACGATCTATGGGTTTCTCTTCTGCAATTAATGTAGAAAACTTTGCTAAAGGCAGAGTAAGAATGGTGGATTTGATTGTAAAAGAGGAAATGGAACTAGTTGGTAAGAACTTGGCGGATATAGACAAGGAGTCAAAATCATCGGTTCTTATAGGAGTAATAGTACGAAATGATAAAGTACTTGTTCCAAATGGATCTACTGTAATTGAGAAAAATGATCATATATATGTTATTGGTGAGCCTTCTAATATATATAGATTCTGTAAGTATCATGGGAAAAATCCAGATAAAATTAAGAGTGTTATTATTGTGGGTGGAGGTAAGATATCTCACTATTTACACAAGCTCCTAGCAGGAATGGGTATAAAGACAAAAATTATAGAAATTAATAGGAGTAGATGTCTTGAACTAGCAGAAGAATTGCCGAATGCTCTTATAATTAATGATGATGGTACAGATGAAACTATATTAAAATCAGAAAATATTGATACAGCAGATGGATTTATTGCAGTTACAGGTATTGATGAAGAAAATCTTATGGCATCCTTGATTGCCAAAAATCTGGGAGTAAAAAAGGTTATCACAAAGGTTAGTAGGACCAATTATCTTAAAATTCTTACTGGTTTAGGTTTAGATACTGTTATTAGTCCAAAGGAAATTACAACAAATCATATTTTAAAATATGTAAGGGGCAAATCTGTAGAATCTTTACACAGAATAGTTGATGGACAAGCTGAAGTCATAGAGTTTGTAGTGGACGAATCTAGTGAGCTTATTGATAAACCTTTAAAAAGTATAAAAATTGTAGACAATACTATTATTGCAACAATAGTAAGAAGAAAAGAAGTGGTGGTACCTCATGGTAAGGATATAATTAAGGCAGGAGATAGGATAATCGTCATAACAAAACAACAGAATATATCTGCAGCTAGTGAGTTGATATCTAAAGTAAATGGAGGATTACAAAATGAATTACTCAATGGTATTAAAAAACTTGGGGATATTATTAATATGTGAAGCCCTAGCAATGATTCCTTCCCTAGCTGTGGCAATAGGCTACAAGGGGGATGATGTAGCAGGGTTTTTATATACCATTGCTATATTGTTATTTATAGGTATATGTAGCCTCTTTATTAAAACAAAAAATAAAACCATATATGGTAGAGATGGGTTTGCAATAGCAGCCATAGGATGGATCTTAGCATCCTTCTTTGGCTCATTGCCTTTCTACTTCAGTGGAGCAGTTCCTTCCCTAGTTGACTGTTTTTTTGAAACTGTATCTGGCTTTACAACTACAGGTTCCAGTATTCTAACTAATGTAGAAGCACTTCCCATGGGTTTAGCCTTTTGGAGAAGTTTTACTCATTGGATAGGAGGAATGGGAATATTAGTTCTGGCTATCGCTATATTGCCCAATATAGGGGTTGGGAATATGCAGATAATGAAGGCAGAAAGCCCTGGACCCAATCCGGGTAAATTAGTGCCTAGGTTGAAGAAAACCGCCATGATCCTCTATGGTATTTATATAGTAATAACTATTACTCAAGTAATTTTGCTTAAAATTAGTGGTTTGTCCTTATTTGATTCTTTTATATATTCCTTTGGATCTGCAGGTACAGGTGGATTTGCTAATAAGAGTTTGAGTGTTGGCCATTACAATAATTTAGCTGCAGAAATTATTATAACAATATTTTGCTTTATTTGCGGTGTAAATTTTTCCTTGCATTATGCTGTTATTAAAGGAAATATAAAAGAACTTTTCAAGGATGAGGAGTTTAGATTATATAATGGCATTATTTTGCTAGCCATAGTGCTAATAACTATTAATATAAATGGTACTATATTTAAAGGACTTGGAGAATCCTTGAGACATTCATCTTTTCAGGTTGTTACCATAATTACTACCACCGGTTATTCAAGTGTAGACTTTAATCAATGGCCTGCCTTTAGTAAGATGATATTATTTATATTGATGTTTATAGGAGGCTGCGCAGGTTCCACTGGTGGATCTATAAAAAACATAAGGATATTACTATTGTTTAAAGCTGTTAAAAGAGAAGTCCATAAAATAATTCATCCCAAAGGAGTATATACTGTAAAATACGGAGGCAAAACAGTAAGTGAGAGTATACTATCAACAATTTCAAACTTCTTTTTTATTTATATGTTGATTTTTTTTCTGGCAGTCTTATTAGTATCTATTGATGGAAAAGATACGATAACAAATATTTCTGCAGTAGCAGCTACCTTAGGTAATATTGGACCAGGATTTGGGGAAGTAGGTCCAATGGGAAGTTTCTCCTCCTTTTCGGATTTTAGTAAAATAATAATGTCCTTTTGTATGATTGCAGGCCGATTAGAGATATATCCATTACTTCTTCTATTTAGCAGACAGTTTTGGAAGAACTAGTATAGTTTAATGACCAAGGTAAAATTGGAAATTCTACAAAAGATTATTAGTAGAAGTAAAAAGCTGCTTATAGATAAAGATAGGATTTAAATAGTTCCTTCTTCACCTGCACTTGCATAAGCTAATATTAGTAACAACTAATTTAAAGTTGGTGAGAAGGAGTATGAAAACCATTGATTCAGTTAAAACCTTTGTAATTTTTATTTCCTCTTTCCTTATAATATATGGTCTATTTAAATTTGTTCAAGTCTGGTCCTTTCTAAACAATAGTGAGTTAACAACAGGGGAAATAGTAGGCTACCACATGGTTTTAGAACGCCATGATGGTTGGCGAGATTATAAATATCCTGAAGTTATCTTTACTAACAAGGAAACAGGAGAAAAAGTAATAGGAAGAAGTATTTGTGCAGATAATAAGGGAAAGAGTAAAATAGGAGAAAGGGTAACTTTGCATTATAACAAGAGTAAGCCAACAGAAGTAATAATTGATTCTATTGAAAATATTTGGTATGTACCTATAGCTTCTGTGGCAGGTGGATTTTTTATTGTTTTTGTTTATCTAATGAGCTATGTATTTAAGTTGAAGAACTATATAAGTCAATAGGCATATATACAATTTATAATCAATTATCTATAATTGAAACTAAAGGTACTTGGAAAACAGATTCCTGGTACCTTTAGTTAATATGTTATAAGTGTCTAGTCTTATGGTATAATATATTTAGAAAAAGTCTATAAATCAACTATTATGAGAAAGTATAAAGGAGAATATACAGATGGGTGATTATTTAAGAGTTTTTTGTACCAAGGAAATCTATCCTACTATAAATGAAATTCTTAAGTGGACTAAATCAAAAGGTTACTATTTAAGGGTTGATAAAAATTACAATAAAGTGGACTTGGACTCCCCAAATTGGGATGAAGTTGCTATAATAGGTGAAGAAGGCCATAGGGTTTTTATAGCTGAAATTAATAAGGATAATAAACAGGGAGATTCCTTAATGAGGGAAGAAGTGAAAGAGTTTCTACAGCTATTGAATGAAGTAGAGGATGTCTCAGCTGAGGAATTAGCTAAGGTAAAGAAACACTTAAATGGAACAAAGTACATAGTAGCTCTTCAAGTAACAGGTGACTATGTTGGTGAGGAAGGTGATAATTCTGTAAGTGTCTTTCTAAAATACTTCGTTGATAACTGTGCTGGTATGGTGCAGGAGGATGGAGAAGGTTTTTTTGAAGGAAATAAAGTAATTGTTGAAATAATTTAAACATAGGGGGATGAATATGAAGGTTACAGCTAGTAAAGAAGCAATAGAATATTTGAAAAACTATCTTAAAGACAAGGAAAAGAGTGCAGTAAGATTTCAATTATGTGAGGTTTGTTGTGGTACAGCAAGTCTTCAAATAGTATATGATAATGAAAAAGAAGATGATGACCTTTTTGAACTAGAAGGTATAAAGTTTGTAGCAAATAGAGAATTCGCATTTCTACTTGGCAACATTAACATAGTTAGAACAGAACATGGCGTAGATATAAAGAAAAATTATGATTATTAAAATTAAATAAGTTTATTAAAAATGAAAGAAGGGCGAAAGCCCTTGTCATTTTATTCTAATTTATTTTTGAACACACCCAATGCTCCTTCCACCTGCATTTTCTATTTTCCTAAGAGTATGCTTTGTATAATTTACTATAATCTAATCCCTCCATTACTTCCCTTAGCAATCTAACTGAATCATCCTCAGGTATTAAGACTTCTAAATCTAATGGTAAAACTAATTGATAAAATCCATCAGATTGGGCATACTTTTTTTGAGTGATATTTATTTCTTTCATATAATTATTATTTAACACATACGGCGTTTCATGCGTCGTATTTTTTTTATAGAAAAAAGGTGCTGCTACACAACCAACTAATCA
>JAAYTB010000020.1 GCA_012523855.1 Clostridia bacterium | reverse complement strand
TTTGCCACATAAGATTAATGGCTATGATTCTGCAGGAGTTGCAGTGTTAAAAGATGGACAATTAAAGGTTTCTAAGTGTAAAGGAAGACTAGTAAATCTGGAAGAGAAAATAAAAAAAGATCCTGTTGAAGGTTCCTTAGGAATAGGTCATACAAGATGGGTAACTCATGGAGAACCTTCTGACCTAAATTCCCATCCTCATAACGGTGATAGAGGAAGAATCAGCGTAGTTCACAATGGAATAATAGAAAACTATATAAGTATTAAAGAATGGCTTATGTCAAAGGGCTACACCTTCTATTCAGAGACAGATACAGAGGTTATTCCAAACTTAATAGATTACTACTATAAGGGTAGCCTAATTGATGCAGTGATTAAGGCAGTTTCAAAGATGGAAGGCAGTTATGCTATAGGTGTAATATCTACTAACGAACCTGATAAGCTTGTAGCAGTTAGAAAGGATAGTCCCTTAATAGTAGGCTTAGGAGAGGATGAATACTATATTGCCTCCGATATTCCTGCTGTACTTAATAGCACAAGAGATGTATATTTACTAAATGATAAAGAATTTGTTGTCCTTACAAGAGATGGAATGAAAATACTAACAGAGGATAAGGAAGAAATAGAGAAGGAAGTATATCATGTAACTTGGAATGCAGATGCAGCAGAAAGAGGCGGCTATGAGCATTTTATGTTAAAGGAAATCCATGAACAGCCAAAGGTTATAAAAGATACTATGACTTCAAGAATAGTAGAAGGACAACCAATTAAACTAGATGATATATCTATAAGTAAAGAAGAAATTAAGGAAATAAATAAAATATATATAGTTGCCTGTGGTACTGCTTACCATGCAGGACTTGTAGGGAAGTACGCCATAGAGAAGTTAGCCAGAATCCCAGTAGAGGTAGATATTGCTTCTGAGTTTAGATATAGGGATCCTCTTATAGACTATAAAACTCTAATGATAGTAATAAGCCAATCTGGTGAAACAGCAGACACTTTAGCGGCTTTAAGACTGGCAAAAGAAAAGAAGGCTAGGGTTTTAGCAGTAACTAATGTAGTAGGTAGCTCAATAGCAAGGGAAGCAAATGACATATTATACACCTGGGCAGGACCGGAAATCGCCGTAGCTTCCACATTGCCTAAGTCCTCCTGTGGGGTTATAATCATATCAAGGAAATTATACCATTTAGAAAGCTTTTATAGATTTTGGAGGGAGCTTATGACTCTTAAAGTAAAAAGAATAAAAAGGTACCTTATTATATTCTTTGTAATTGTTGGACTAGCAGTATTTGCCCTATGGCAGAACAATTCCATAGTTATAACAGAAATCCAATATAGTAATTCAAAAACACCAGACTCCTTTGATGGCTATAGGATAGTTCAAGTTTCAGATTTGCACAATAAGGATTTTCAAGGAAGATTAGTAGAGAAAATCTGGGAAACGGATGCTGATATTATTGTAATTACTGGGGATTTGATTGATAGAAGTAAGTCTGAAATTAATGAAGCTATAGAATTTGTAGAAGAAATAGTTGAAATTGCACCAGTCTATTATGTTTCAGGTAATCACGAGCAATTCTCTGAGGACTTTGATCAGTTGAAGGAAAAATTAATGGACTTAGATGTAGAACTTATGGATGATCACTATATTGAATTATTTATGGAAGGGGACAAAATTGGTATTATGGGATTAGCAGATCCTGCTGAGAGACACAGGGATGAAGAATATCAATTTATTGATAGAAGCTCCTATGTTAGGAGTAAGCTGCTAGACCTAGTGGAAGGTATAGATACGGATTTTAATATCTTACTGTCACATAGGCCAGAGGATTTTTCAGTGTACAAAGAAATGAAGGTGGACTTAACTTTCAGCGGACATGCTCATGGAGGACAAATCAGAATTCCCTTTGTTGGTGGATTAGTAGCACCAAACCAAGGTTTCTTTCCTAAATATACTGAGGGAATCTATACTGAAGGGGAATCGTCCATGGTGGTAAGCCGAGGACTGGGCAATAGCATTATTCCCTTGAGAGTTTTTAATAGGCCTGAGCTGCTAGTTCTTACTTTGAGAAGCCAGTAATTATTATTGAGATAGAAGAAAAGATGCCAACAGTCTTTGAAACTGTTGGCATCTTCAGATGTTTCCAGGGGGAAAGGGAAGTTACTTAAATACCTTAATCCTAGTTTCTAATGGTTGGAATTGCTTTTCACCGGCTTCTGCAGTAGCTTTTCCAAAAGGCATCTGGGCAATTAACTTCCAAGAGCTTGGTATGGACCATTGATTTTTTATGTCTCCTTCAATAAGCTCGTTATAGTGTTGTAAGGATGCTCCTAAGCCTTCCATTTCTAAGGCGGTCCAAATAACCAGCTGAAGCATTCCGCTTGATTGCTGAGACCAAATTGGGAAGTTATCCTTGTAAAGTGGGAATTGTTGTTGAAGGGACTCTATTACGCTTTCTTCTTCAAAGAAGAGAACTGTTCCGTAGCCACTTTTAAAAGAATTAATTTTCTCTTCAGTAGGGGCAAACTTATCTGCTGGCACAATCTTTCTTAATGCTTCTTTTGTAAGATCCCATAGTTTATCTTGATGACTCCCTAATAATAGAACTACCCTTGCGCTTTGAGAATTAAAGGCTGATGGACTATGCTTTACAGCATGATCTATAATTTCTTTAATTCTATCATCAGAAATAGGGGATTCCTTGCTAATTCCATAAATTGAACGTCTATCTGCAATTGCAGTTAAAAAATCTTTTGACATATTTTATACCTCCTAAAGTACAATAATATTTTATTTATATCTTATTTAAAGTTAAGCTTCCTTATTCATTTCTATAATTAAAAGGTGTGAACTTTTCTCTGCTTTAATTAAGATGTCTTCTTCAACTATTTCCATTCCATCTCTTTCATTTAAATGAATTTGGTTAATTAAGGAACTTCCTTCTATTTGAACTAAGTAAGCCTGCCTTCCTGCCTTTACTGGAAAGCTAATTTCTTTTCCTTTTTCAAGTTCTGTTGAATATATATTAATGTCTTGGTTTATTTTTATTTGACCATTGCCTGATTTGCTTGAAACCATATGAAGCCATTTGTTTTTTCTATCATCCCAATTAAATCTGAAATCTCCATAGTTAGGTTCATGGTCAGCTTTATCAGGCAAGATCCATATTTGTAAGAATCTTAAGGTATCCTTTCCAAGATTATGCTCGCTATGATAAACTCCAGTTCCTGCGCTCATGTATTGAACATGACCACGGCTTAGGGTGTTTTTATTGCCCATGCTATCTCCATGAGTAAGTTGGCCATTGACTACATAGGATATTATCTCCATATCCCTATGAGGGTGAGTATCGAAACCAGTATTAGCTTCAACTAAATCATCATTTATAACTCTTAAAACTCCAAAGTTCATATTTTTAGGATTGTAGTATTGGGCAAAAGAAAAGTGAAATGTGCTTTTTAACCATCCAAGATTACTACTACCCATATTTTTGCTTTCTATCTTTCTTAACATTTTAATCTCTCCTTAGATATTGTAAACAATCTATACTTTTAATATGAGCAATTGTCTGATAAATATTTTTTACTTGATTGTATAAAAAAACTATAAGTAAATATTCAATTTAGTTACTAAAGGTAATTAGCTTTAATTTAATTATACACCTAAATTTTAAAAGGTCAAGTCATTTCAATAAAAAAAGAAAGAAACTCCTAAAAATTAGTAGGAGAATCTTTCTTTAAGTTTTGTTAAGCTCTTTAATTAGTTCCATTTTTCAGCCCATTTTTGAATTTCATCCATAACAGGTTCAAGCTCAAGGCCCTTTTCTGTGAGTTCATATTCTATACGTACAGGAGTTTCCGGGTAAACCTTTCTAACAACAATACCTTCACACTCTAATTCTTTAAATCTTTCTGTAAGCATTCGTGCACTCATATTGGGAATTGACTCTGCTATATCAGAAAAACGCTTTTGCCCACTTAGCAATGTTCTTATTATAAGTCCAGTCCATCTCTTTCCTAGTAGTTCAAAAGCACTTTCAAATTTAGGGCACATATGAAATTTTTCCATATATATCACCACCTAAGGTTATTATAGCATATATGATTGATAAAAGTAAGTTACTTATAATATTATAGCATGCTTAGGATAGGGGGCATAGGACTTTTTTAAAAGCTAATTATACCTAAATGCTCAAATAAAACTTTTAGTCCCATAAGGATTAAGATAAGTCCACCAGCAAATTCTGCCTTAGATTTATACATTGAGCCAAATATGCTACCTATCTTAACACCAAGGGCTGATAGTGTAAAAGTTGTAAGTCCGATAAAGGCAACAGCAGGACCAATCTTTATTTGTAGAAAGGCAAAGGTAATGCCTACAGCTAGGGCATCAACACTAGTTGCAAGGGCTAAAAGGGTCATTTTTTTAAAGTGTAGAGGATTGTTTTTCTTCAGAGGATCCTCTATGTTGGCCTCAACTAGACAATCAGCTGCCACTTCACAACTGCTTTCCCTTGATTCCCGTATCATATTAATGCCTATAATACCTAGCAAAACAAAGGCTATCCAATGGTCGATAGCTATAATTTTATCCTGAAACTGTACTCCTAATATGTATCCTATCAGAGGCATTCCGGCCTGGAACAAACCAAAGTATAAGCCAACTATTGAGGCGTTTTTTAAAGTTACCTTCTTGAAGCATAATCCTCTACAAATAGCTACCGCAAAGGCATCCATTGATAAACCTACCGCAATAATAAATAATTCAACTAAACTCATGTTTTGCTCTCCTTTTAAAATATTATATAAATAAAAAAAGACCTATCTGCAGAAAAATCCTGCAGATAAGTCTCATTGTTTAAAATAAAGCCAGATATTAAATATCAGCATGTTGACTTTATTACACAAATACTTGCGCCAACTACTCCCTTATCGCATTTTAAGTATATAAAAGATTAGTAATCTTGTCAATGGAGGGCTGATAAATTCTTAACTATATAATAGGATGCAAGCTGTGTAAAAACATGGAATAATAAATTATCTGGCATATTGATTAAAATTAAGAATTATAAGGGTTTTAGGAAGGATTGATTCTAAGATGATTTGTAAGAGATGCGGAGCTGAGCTTCCAGGAGATAGTATATTTTGCAATAAGTGCGGTAATAAGCTTGAAGGTATTGATAAGTATCAGTGGGATAGTGATAAATCAAATACTAATTACCAAGATGGAAATAATAAGAGTACAAGCTATAAAAGGACAGACTATAATAATAGAGCCTATAATATGAATTGGCACAATTACCCTAGAAGAAGGCTTAATCTTAGGAAGGCATTTATGGTGCTAGTGATAATTGGGGCTATAGTTGTTGGAATTGGTTTTTTTGGATATAGGAAATACTACAATAAGCAAGTAAGTGAAGCTAGAAGATTATATTCCCAAGGGAGATACAGTATGGCATTTTATATAATTGATAATCTAATTGCTATTGATCGGGAAAGTGAAGAATATAGAAGAATGCTATACTCAAGCAGCTATGGTTATAATTATCAAAGTTATGAAGAAGAAATTAAAGAGGAGTATCCTGATTATCAAAGGGCTGTAGCAGATCTCTTCGATGGATTAGAAAACTGTTATTCAGGTAAAAAGTATATAGACGGCCCTATAGAAGAAGAGATTATAAGTTTATTTGAAGAAAAGTATACTAGTGCTTTAAGAAATGACTTTGGACTATCAGAAGGGGAAATAGAAGATGTATTAAAGCTAAATCGTCAAGCAAGAAAAGAAAAATGCATTGAGATAGCCTATAAATATATTCAGAAAAAAACAAAGGATAAATAGGCTCTTGATTTGACTTATTTCGTTGACATAATAGCAGTGAACAGATTAATATAATGAGTATAGAGCAAGGAACAATAGGCTGGAAAATCAGCTTAGCTGTGGCTAGTATCTATTAATAAAGGCATTAATAGGAGAAGTGATATATGAATAAAAAGGCCATATCTAACTTAGATATATTAAAAATATATGATAAGACTAACAATAAAACTTATCATGGCTGTGATCAGGAGTGGTATGCTAGGAAGTGGCAGCGACTTTCAGGCTGTGGCCCTACAGTAGCTAGCAATATTATTTTTTATTTATTCCACAGACAAGCTGTCTTTAGTTTTCATAATAACTTTAACGGTAAAGCTTACTGGCAGTCCTTGATGGAGGAAATTTGGCACTATGTTACCCCCACAATTCGGGGTATACCCAACACTAAATTATTTTATGAGGGCATAGTTAAGTATTCAGAAGCAAAGGAAATGAATATTTTATATGATTATTGTGACATACCTAAGGATAAGAACTGTCGGCCTGCCTTTCAAGAACTTGTAAAATTTATTGAAAGAGGTCTTTCCAAGGACACACCTATCGCCTTTCTGAATTTATGCAATGGAGATGAAAAGAAATTAGAAAGATGGCATTGGGTTACCATAGTTGCTTTAGAATATGCAGAAGATGGCAGCAGCGCCTTTGTAGATATATTAGATGCTGGGGAAATTTTAACGGTAGACCTTGCATTATGGTATAATACTAGCAATCAAGGTGGAGGTTTTGTCTGTGTAGAAGGACAAGTTTAGTGCTGCTTATTAGAAGATAAGATAATATGTATGTGTATAATAATTACTATTTGTAGAAAATTGGTGTTTAATACGTTTACATGAATTATTGTTAAAGTTTTTAACTTAAATTGTAACTTGATTTGCTTATATAAGAATATTTATTAAGAAGGGATGAATTATGGGGGATCCTCTTGTTTTTACCATATGGTTATTACCTCTTGTAGCAATGTTGTTTTCGGCTCTAGCAGGTCTTTGCCTATGGTTGAACCTAAAGATTTATAAGGCGAAAAAAATAAAGTCTTATAGGCAGAGCAAAATTAAGGGAGGGATTGAAAGTGGATTTCATTAAGAGCTTGTTTCTAGGGGAATTCAATTTTATTATCCCTATATCATATATTATTGCAGGGACATTGGTAGCTATATTTGTATTTACAGTTCGATATCTTTTATACACAAAGAGAAAGAAGGCCTTTGCAAAAGAGATATCCAATTCACAGAAAAGGTCTTTACAGGAAAATAAGAAACTAGCGAATGAGGAAGATGGACAAGCGGTTCAGGAGAAAAGGATATGATGGATAGTTTAATATTTGTTGTCTACATTTTGTCATGTTTAAGTAATGGCATATACTATTTCTGGATAGCTATGTTACTTGCTTTTCCACCGGTTATGAACGATTATGACCAGGAGGAAGAAATTAAGGGTTACATAACTTACTTGCTTATTCCATGTCTTAATGAAGCTAAAGTAATAGGAAATACCATTAGGAATATTTTAAACATAGGTGTAGAGAATGTTTATGTAGTGGCCATTAATGATGGCTCCGATGATAATACTTTAGAAATTCTTCAAAGTATTAATTCAGAAAAGTTGATTATGGTTAATCGAGTTTTACCTAATGCAAGGCAGGGGAAAGGTGAGGCCTTAAATTGTGCTTATAGCATAGTACTAGACCATGTGGAAAAGAATAGTTTTGATTCTGAGAAAGTGATTATTGGGATTCTAGATGCAGATACCTTTATAAAGCCTAGTCTTTTACAGAGGGTTAATGAAATTTTCTA
>JAAYTB010000136.1 GCA_012523855.1 Clostridia bacterium | reverse complement strand
GATAAGGTTGGAGCAAAAGTTTTAGGTGTTGTAATAAATAAGGTTCCTGAAAAATCAGAACACTATTATTATGGAAAGTACGATAATAGTTATTATAAACAGGAGAAATAGAAACTAGGGATGTGATGTTGTGATAGATTTTCATTGTCATATATTACCTGGAGTTGATGATGGATCAGTCAATATTGAAATGACTAAAGAAATGATTGATAATTCCTTGAATCAAGGTGTGGAGTATCTATGCGCTACTCCACATTTTATTACAGAAGAATCCGAAATAACTCTAGAAGCTTATAAAGAAAAACTTCAATTTGTTAAAGATAATATAGAAAATATAGAAATAATTCCAGGACTAGAGATATACATAGATCCTGAATTACCTAAATTGTATAAAGAAAATAGAATTTGGGGATATAATTATAACAAGTATTTATTAATCGAACTGCCCATGATGGAGTTTCCCATTTATACAGAAAAGATTTTTTATGACTTAAGATTAATGGGAGCTATACCTGTTTTAGCTCATCCAGAGCGTAATTTACGAATTATGAAAAACCCAGAACTACTTATAAATCTGATAGAGCAAGGGAATTTAGCTCAACTAAATGCAGGTAGCCTTACTGGACAGTACGGTACAGACATAAAGAAGTCTGCTGAAAAACTAGTATCTAGAAATCTTATTCACATAGTGGGTAGTGATGGTCACAATAACAAGAGAAGAAATACTAATATTAAAGACGGTCTAGAGAAGATAGAAGCCATTAATCCTGAACTTTTCAATTGGATCAAGAATAACCAGAAAAAAATACTCCAAGGTGAAGATGTTGAGGTTTTGGATATAATAGATGATACAAAGAAAAAGAGCTTCTTCAGTTTTTTTCTAAAAAAATAATAGTTTTCAATTAAGGAGGTAAGTTACGTGAAGGTAAGAAAGGCGGTTATTCCAGCAGCAGGTCTAGGTACAAGATTTCTACCTGCTACAAAGGCTCAACCAAAAGAAATGCTACCAATTGTAGACAAACCAACTATTCAATATATAATTGAAGAAGCCGTAGCTTCTGGTATTGAAGAAATATTGATTATAACAGGAAGAAATAAGAGAGCTATAGAGGATCATTTTGATAAATCTGTAGAGTTAGAAAAGGAACTGGAAAGCAGCGGTAAAGAAGAATTACTTCAAATGGCACAGGAAATATCAAACATGGCTAATATATATTATATTAGGCAGAAGGAACCTAAGGGGCTTGGACATGCTATTAACTGTGCAAAAACTTTTGTTGGAAGAGAACCCTTTGCTGTAATGCTAGGTGACGATGTGGTTGATAGCGAAGTACCATGTTTAAAACAGCTTATTGATTGCTATGACGAATACAAAACCAGCATATTAGGTGTGCAGCCTGTTTTAGAAGAGGATGTTTCTAAATATGGAATTATTAAAGGTATGCATATAGAAGATAGAGTATACAAGGTTAAAGACTTAGTTGAAAAGCCTAAAGTAGAAGAAGCACCATCCAATATTGCTATATTAGGAAGATACATAATTACTCCTCAAATATTTGATATATTAAGTGACACTCAACCGGGAAAAGGTGGGGAAATTCAATTAACCGATGCACTTAGGACCTTGATTAAACATGAAGCTATGTATGCTTATAATTTCCAAGGACGCAGATACGACGTTGGAGATAAATTAGGTTTTCTACAAGCCGGGGTTGAATTTGCTTTAAAGAGAGAAGATTTGAGGGAACCATTCATGAAGTACCTGTTAGACTTAAGGAATGATGTTAGATTTAAGGAATTATACGATGAAATCAATACAACAAAGTAATGGCATAAAAAATAAACCGGATTAAACTGGTTTATTTTTTATGTAAATTATTTATATTATGATATATAATTAAAGAGGATAAAGAGGGGTAGGTTAACAATGAGAAAATTAAAGAAAAGAACAAAAGTAATTTTAATAGTGTTCATAACGCTTATATCTTTAGTGGCTATTGCTGCAGGAGGAATGTACTATGTGGCAATGAAACAGTTAGATAAGGTTAAATATAGTCCATTACCAAAAGATAAAAAAGAAATAGGAATAGATGAAAATATCTATACAGAAGAGAATGAAGGGATTAAAGGTAATTACATTAATATTTTACTAATTGGCATTGATGCAAGACATCCTGAGGATTTCGCCCGTTGTGATACCATGATTGTTGCCACTATAGATAAAAAACATAAAAAGTTAAAGTTGAGTTCCATAATGAGGGATATGGTTGTAACCATGGAAGGCAGAGGAACCATGGAAGGTTTAAATACAGACAGAATAAACCAATCTTATGGTTATGGGGGAGCACCATTGACCACTAAGGTAATTAATGAAAATTTTAAAACTAATGTTCAAGACTTTGTTAAAATAGATTTTAGTGGTATGGAAAAGGTAGTAGATGCCATAGGTGGTATCGAAATTGATGTAAAAGAAGCAGAAATTCCGGTAATGAACAATTATATTCGTGAGCTTTCTAGGCTTCAAAATGATAG
>JAAYTB010000135.1 GCA_012523855.1 Clostridia bacterium | reverse complement strand
TTTAGTAAGCTTATTAGTGTATATAGGAACTAAAAATAAGTTTATCACTTGCCCTAATATGGATGACACAAGGTATACTGCACTTGTAGAAAGCAACTTATCTTTTTTACTCATCTCTATTTCTCCACACCACTTGAATTTTTGAATTATAAATTTTGAGGATTATAGGTTGCTACCTTTGACTTCATTAAAGCCATAATATCTTCCTTATCCATGGTAACACACTTCCTAAATTCCTCTATAGATTTTCTGACAAACTCTATATCATAGTCTATAGGCTTTTCTATAAATATCTTTTTATGATCTGTGTTAATTAAAGCCACTTCACTCATTAGCAGTTCCTCATAAAGTTTTTCGCCTTTCCTAAGGCCAGTATATTCTATTTTTATATCCTCTCCAGGCTTTAAGCCAGAAAGTACTATAAGATCTCTAGCTAAATCAGAAATTTTCACAGGTTGCCCCATGTCCAGTACAAAGATTTCTCCACCTTCAGCCATTGCTCCTGCTTGAATAACTAACTGAGCTGCCTCTGGAATAGTCATAAAGAACCTAGTAATTTCTGGGTGAGTCACAGTAACAGGACCCCCTCGAGATATCTGTTGTTTAAATAAGGGGATGACACTACCATTACTGCCTAGGACATTACCAAATCTAACAGCCACATACTCGGTTTTACTAGCCCTATCAAAGGCTTGCACCATAATCTCACAGAACCTCTTTGAGGCCCCCATAATATTTGTAGGATTTACAGCCTTGTCAGTACTTATTTGAACAAACTTTTTAACATTATATTTATCGCTGCTACACAATAAGTTGTAGGTACCTATGATATTGTTTTTAATAGCTTCAGTTGGATTATCCTCCATAAGAGGCACATGCTTATGGGCAGCTGCATGAAATACCACATTAGGCCTATACTTCTTAAATACATCGTCAATTCGTATTTGCTCCCTAACAGAAGCTATAATAAGCTCCGTGTTTAGTTTAGGATAGTTATATTTTAACTCCATTTGAAGATCGTAAGCACCGTTTTCGTAAATGTCTAAAATCAAAAGCTTTGCTGGCTTGAATCTAGCAAGTTGCCTGCAGAGCTCTGAACCAATAGAACCACCAGCACCAGTAACCAGCACTACCTTATTTTCCACATATTCTTTTATACCTTCATTATTAAGTTTAACTTCATCTCTACCTAATAAATCTTCAATATTAACATCTCTAATGGTAGAAAGACTAACATTATAATCAATAATTTCATTTATACCTGGCAAAGTCTTCAGCTTGCATTGAGTAGTTTTACAAATATCATAAATTTCTTTTTTCGTCTTCTGGTCTGCTGAAGGTATTGCTACGATTATATCTGACACATTGTAATTTTTACAAACCTTATTTATATTTTCTCTGCCACCTAATACCTTAATACCTTGAACTCTCCTATTTATCTTGTTGGCATCATCATCTATGAGTCCAACTATAGTATAGTTCATATTTCTATTTCCCTTTACTTCCTTTATAAGCATTACTGCTGCATCTCCTGCTCCGATTATCAGGAGATTTTTATTTTTCTGTCCATTACTTTTAAGCTTTTTCCTGCTAAAAACAATTCTTAAAAGAAACCTTATTCCCCCTAAAAAAGCTATGGATAAAATCCAAAAAATTATATGGACAGAGAGAGGAAAGCGGAAAAAAGTAGTCTTTAACAGCTTATAATTAACAAAATAACTATAAAAAACAAAGAAAACATTGGTAAGGGTTGCAGAATATACCACAGATAGTAATTCTTCCACTGAAGCATACTCCCATAAGCTGCTATATAAATTAAAGAACTTATTAAACACTACTGTTATTACAAGGACCGGCACTATAGACATCCATAAAAATTGAATATATTCTTTATAATGGGGGTCAGTACCGAAATCAAACCTCAATAGCATAGCAGCAAATAATGAAATTATAATAAGTATAATATCTATAAAAACTAATTTACTAAATTTTTTCATCTTCTAAACCCCTCTATCTCTGTGTATTTCTAGAGTTAGATCTTCCTCAGTTAATCTAAAAAGCACAATCAAATAATATATTCAAATACCGTTATCATTATACTTTAAAGGATGGTTTTTGTCCAACTAAAGCAATCCCTTAAAAGTTACATAATTTTCATATAATAAACTATTTATTAATGTATTGTAAATTATACAACTTCTCATAGCTTTCTTCAATGCTATAATTTTC
>JAAYTB010000134.1 GCA_012523855.1 Clostridia bacterium | reverse complement strand
TAATCTGATATCTGGTGACTATGGCGTGAGTGTTACACCCGTTCCCATCCCGAACACGATGGTTAAGCCTCACAGCGCCGATGATACTGCTTGGGAGACTGAGTGGAAAAGTAGGACGTTGCCAGGTACTGAAAAAACATCAAGCTTATGCTTGATGTTTTTTGTTATATAGGAAATTATAAAAGTATGTTGAAACTTCATATATGAGATGATCTTGAAGTTGATAAGAAACTGCGAAATTTATACGTATACTATAAGTAGGAGGGATTGAAATGAGCACAGTTGGTGAAAGAATAAAAAGTTTAAGAGAATCAAAGGGGTTAACTTCTAAAAATCTAGCGGAAATTCTCAATATAAATCAATCCACTTATAGTAAATTAGAAAATAATAAAAAATCTATATCGGTATCAGAGCTTAAGAAAATCACAGAATTTTTCGGCGTCGATGCAGATTTTATTATTGGTAGTAGTAAGTCAGAGGAAGAAATGATTCTTTATATGAAAAGAGAAAAAAATATATCACAAGAAGATATAGATGAAGTGGAAAAAATTTTAGCTATGATGGACGAGGCAACTACACTATATAATATGAAGAAGCGTATATGGTAGGTGGGAATATCTATGTTAAATAGAGAAGAAATAGAAGATAAGGCGCTAAGACAAAGGAAAATGCATGATTTGGGGACAGAGATTACTATTGGAAATAAAGTATTTGATATTATTGAAAATCAGTATGAATCTTTTCTATTACTATATCCATTGAAATCCAGAAATATTGCCGGTTTTACACGAAAGAAAAGTGATTTTACTCAGATTTTTATAAACACAAGTTTTAATAGAGGCTTTCAAAACTTTGCAGCTGCCCATGAACTATATCATTTAATTCAATTTAAAGAGAGAGAAAAGGACAATTTTATATTATGTAAAAAAACAGACATTGTAGATACAATAGAAGGTATACAATTAAGTTTAGAAGAATCAATAATAAATGAGTTAAATATAATTATGGAAGAAAATAACACAATAAATATTGTAGAAGATATTATTACAGATAATGAATCAGCACAGTTATTGTATAAAATATGTAATCAGGAATTAAAAAACACATTTAATATTAAGGATGCCAAAGATTTAGGAGAATATAAAACTTTATTGTATGCAAAATTTAATGAAGTTAAATTATTATCTTCACAAGATACAACGGTGTGGAGGTTTGTAACGGACTCCACATATTTTAATGATATAGAATGTATTACAATTCAGGATCTTGCTTATTTAATATATTTAAATGCTAATTAGAAGAATGATAGAAGGTTACAATAAATTACTAAAAGGATATATTGAGAATTATAGTGATTATGATTTTCAATATATAGAAGAAATAGAGCGAGATTTAGTAAATGCAGCTAGGCAGAATCTTAATACTTGTGTTGATTGTTTAAACTCAAGAATAAATCAATCTAATGTTGATATATTGGAAAGAACTTGTAGCTTGGGTCTTCATTTATCCGATAAAAAATGTATTACTGTTAGAGAAGCATTTTCTGAAAAGATAAGAGGAAGGAACAAAAAGTCAGATTAAGATAGTCTTTGTCTGACTTTTCTTAATCTAATTAATTGGGGAATAAGTGGTAGTCACAATCTTTTTTATAGTGATCCTCAATTGTAGAGCAATTAGTATGTATTTATGTCAAAAAGGAACTATAGGGAGAGCAAATCATTAGGTGAATTAGAAAGATATGAATTTGCTCCTTCTTTCTCTTCTTGATAGTAAAAAGTTTAAGGTAAAAAAATATAAGTTTGAGGGGGTTTCACCAGATCAAGGAGAAGCAGTAGCCCCTAAAGTAAAAGGAGTAGAAGAAAAAACAGAGGGTAGGACACCAATAGTTAAAGGAAAGCAGTCTAAATTAAGAGGTTTAGACTGCTTTTTTCCATAGGAGTATCTTTACTACTCTTTTTCCTACATGACAAATCGTAGGATTATCCTATATAATATATAGTATACTAAAGAATTTTAGAAGAAGGTTAAGGATGAAAATGAAAAGAATAAATGAAGTTTTTAAAGATTACCAGGCCAGTGGCAATATAAATACTGCCATTGTAGAATCGGTGGTTTTAAAGAAAAAGACTAAAACCTTGGAAATGAAAATTAGCTCTGATAAATACATAGATGTTAAAGAATTTGAAGGCCTTAATAAGTTTATTAGAAGAAGGTTTGCCTTAAACGATTCTAAAGTCTCCGTAAAGTATGCAGAAGGAACGGTTAGGAAACCTATAAAGGAAGAACTACATAATATTATGGCTTCTTTGGGTGATCAATATCCTGCCTTGAAAGCGGTGTTAAATAGTAGTGAATATGAAGTGAATGATAATGTTATTAGTATTAATTTCAAGGTTCCTGTATCTAGATTTTTGAAGTCCATGAATTATGATAAAAAGATCTATAGTGCTGTAAAAAACATGTATGGCTCAGCCTATAAAATAAATTTTGTGGATAAGGTAACTGGTGAGGACTTACTAAAGATGCAGGAAGCTCAGGAAAGGGAAATGCAGCTGGCACAAAAGAAAATCATGGCAGCCAGGGTGGAAGCAGCTAGGGCTAGTAAGGAAGCTACAGAGAAAAAATCAGAGATTAAAGCTGAAGCTAACGGAAAGGTTTCTGACTCATTAGTGATATTGGGCAGGAATGCTAAAATTAAATCTCCTGTTATAAAAATTACGGATATAACACCAGATGAGGGTAGAGTAGTTATAGAGGGTGAAATATCTAATCTAGATTCCAAGGGACTAAAGAGTGGGAAAACTTTGGTTTCCTTTGATTTGTATGATGGATCTAGTTCAATGACTTGTAAGTCCTTCCTAAAGCCAGGAGAAGATGCTGAGGTCATATCAAGGCTTAAGAAGGCTAAAGGTGTTAGATTGGCTGGAAACGCAGGTTATAGCCAGTTTTCCGGTGAAGTTGAGATGATTGCCAATGTAATAATAGAAACAGAAGGCTTGAAGAGAGTTAGCAGAATGGATAATGCAGAAGAAAAGAGGGTAGAGCTTCATATGCATACCCAGATGAGTCAGATGGACGCTATGACCAGTGCTTCTGATTTAATTAAGAGAGCTAAGAGCTGGGGAATGAAGTCTATTGCTATTACAGACCATGGAGTGGTGCAGGCCTTTCCTGAAGCACATAAACTTTTAGGAAGAAATCCAGACATGAAGGTTATTTATGGGGTAGAGGCCTATTTGGCACCAGATAAAAAGCCTTCAGTTACAAATCCTAAGGGGCAAAGTATTGATACCACATATTGTGTACTGGATTTAGAAACTACAGGTTTTTCACCGGTAACGGAAAAGATTACTGAAATAGGTATCATGAAGTTTAAGGATGGAAAAGTTATAGACACATTTAGCACTTTTGTTAATCCTGAAAAGCCTATTCCTGCTAGGGTTGTGGAAGTTACAAACATCACTGATGATATGGTAAAAGATGCAGAAACTATAGAAAAAGTATTTCCTAAAATGTTAGACTTCTTAAAGGACAGTGTTTTGGTAGCTCATAACGCTAGTTTTGATGTGGGCTTTTTAAAGCATATTGCAAGGGAATTGGGCTATGACTTCGACTTTACATACATTGACACCTTGTCCTTGGCCCATGAGCTATTTCCAGAGTATAAAACATATAAACTTGGTAGAATTGCTAAAAATCTTGGTATAAAAGTAGAAGTAGCCCATAGAGCTTTAGATGATGTAGATACTACTGTTAAGGTATTTAAAGTAATGTTGGATATGTTGAAGGAAAGAGGAGTAAAAACCCTTGAGGATATAGAATTATATGCTGCTGATGACTTGGCTAAGAAGGAAGAATATAAAAAGTTGAAAACTTATCATGCCATAATATTAGCAAAGGATTATGTAGGTTTAAAGAATCTATATAAACTAGTATCCTATTCACATCTAGATTACTTTTATAAGAGACCTCGTATACTAAAGAGTTTGTTTAAAAAATACTCAGAAGGCTTAATTATAGGAAGTGGTTGTAGTGAGGGAGAACTGTATCAAGCTATACTATTAGGTAAGTCTGATGAGGAAATTGAGGCTATTGCCAAGGATTACGATTATCTTGAAATACAGCCTTTAGGCAATAATGAGTATTTAGTAAGGCAGGAGCAAGTACCAGATAGGGAGTACCTAAAGGAAATTAATAGGAAAATTGTTGCTTTAGGTGAAAAGTTAAATAAGCTGGTGGTTGCAACGGGAGACGTCCATTTCCTAGATCCTGAAGATGAAATATATAGACGTATACTGGAAGCAGGACAGGGCTACAAGGATGCAGATAATCAGGCTCCCTTGTATTTAAGAACTACAGAGGAAATGCTGGAGGAATTTTCTTATTTGGGTGAAGACAAGGCTTACGAGGTGGTAGTTACAAATACCAATAAGATATCAGATATGTGCCAGATAATTAGTCCTATATCACCGGAAAAATGTCCTCCTCATATTGAAGGTTGTGAGCAAACCATTAGAGAAATTGCCTATGGAAAGGCTCACGAGCTTTATGGAGATCCTTTGCCGGAAATTGTTCAATCACGATTGGATAAGGAACTAGATTCTATAATTAAAAATGGTTTCTCAGTAATGTATATTATTGCTCAAAAGTTGGTGTGGAAATCCAATGAGGATGGCTATCTAGTTGGTTCTAGAGGTTCTGTTGGTTCTTCCTTGGTTGCATATATGACAGGAATAACGGAAGTAAATGCCTTGCCACCCCATTACAGGTGTCCAAAGTGTAAACATTCGGACTTTACAGATTATGGTGCAAAGCTTGGTTTTGACTTGCCTGATAAAGACTGTCCTGTTTGTGGTGAGAAACTGGATAAGGATGGTATAGACATACCTTTTGAAACTTTCCTTGGTTTCGAAGGTGATAAGGAGCCAGATATAGACTTAAACTTCTCTGGTGAATATCAGGCAAAGGCTCATAAGTACACAGAAGTTATCTTTGGAAAAGGAACTACCTTTAAGGCAGGAACCATAGGTACCATAGCAGAAAAAACTGCCTTTGGCTATGTAAAGAAGTATTTTGATGAGAAAGGTATTACAGTAAATAAGGCTGAAATACTGAGAATCTCAAAAGGTTGTACAGGGATAAAAAGAACTACAGGACAACACCCTGGAGGTATAATAGTTGTGCCTAAGGGCCGTGAAATCTTTGAATTTTGTCCTATACAGCATCCTGCAGATGATCCAAATTCAGATATAATAACAACACACTTTGATTATCATTCCATAGATCAGAACCTACTGAAACTAGATATACTGGGCCATGATGACCCTACGGTTATAAGAATGTTGCAAGATATAACAGGTGTAGACCCATTAACTATACCTATGGATGATAAGAAGACTATGTCTATATTTTCTTCCACAGAAGCTTTAGGAGTTACTCCTGAGCAAATCAATTCTAAGGTAGGAACCTTTGGAGTTCCAGAATTCGGTACTAGGTTCGTAAGAGGTATGCTATTAGATACTATGCCAAAAACCTTTGCGGATTTAATATGTATTTCTGGACTTTCCCACGGTACTGATGTTTGGCTGGGCAATGCCAAGGACTTAATTGATAATGGGGTAATTACAAGCATTAGTGAAGCGGTATGTACTAGAGACGACATCATGGTTTATCTTATTAAACAGGGACTTCCTCCAGGAACTGCTTTTCATATAATGGAGACGGTACGTAAAGGAAAGGCCTTACAGAATCCTGAAAAATGGGCAGAATATGAGGACTTGATGAGGAAGCATAATGTACCTGAATGGTATATAGAGTCTTGTAAAAAGATAAAATACATGTTCCCTAAGGCCCATGCTGCAGCTTATGTAATGATGGCCTTTAGAATAGCTTGGTTTAAGGTACATATGCCTATGGCCTACTATGCAGCCTTCTTCAGTATTAGAGCTAAAGCCTTTGATGCAGAACATATGATTTTTGGAAAAGAAAAGGTTAAAGCAAAGATGAAGGAAATAGAGATGATGGGAAATCAGGCAGCGCCTAAGGATAAGGATATGTATGATGACCTAGAATTAGTTTTAGAAATGTATGAAAGAGGATTTAAGTTCCTACCTATAGACTTATATAAGTCACATTCTACAAAGTTTATAGTAGAAGAAGATGGATTAAGACCAGCCTTAAGCAGTATAGCAGGTATGGGAACTGTGGCAGCAGAAAGTACCCATAGGGCAGCCCAAGAAAAGCCTTTCAGCTCAATAGAGGATTTAAGGAAACGTGCTAAGATAGGAAATGCTGCAGTAGAGCTCCTTAAAAAGTTTGGTTGTTTAAAGGGTTTACCAGAAAGTGATCAATTATGTTTTTTTGATGTAATCTAGACTTGATTTAATATTATAAAAAGGCCATTTGGCCTTTTTTTACTTGCCATTATAGGAATTAAAGTTATGTCCCTTCTAATAATATGACTAGACTTACAGTAATTGCCCAGGAAATAATAATTGACAAAGGAAGAAAAGAAGTATAACATACTAAACATATCATAAAACTTTTTTTATAAATTGATAGCTTATTATATAATTCTTCTTATAAATTTAAGTTAGAAGAGGTGGTAATTGTGATAAATAAAGATCGGCTTATTAATAATTTTGCTAAATTGGTTTCTAT
>JAAYTB010000133.1 GCA_012523855.1 Clostridia bacterium | reverse complement strand
TGAAGAGGACAGCAGTAAGCCAAAACATATAATAACAGTATATGGCTTTGGTTATCGCTTTGGAGGTGCCTAGGGTTGAAGCTAAAGAAGAAACTAGTATTAAACTATTTAGCTGCAACTGTCTTAGCCTTAGTTTTTGTGGGATTTGCAGTTATTAGAGGATTAGAAAAATTAAGTATAACTACTATGGAGCAGCAATTGATAGACCAAAGTAAATTAGCAGAAATATATATTTCCCAGATTCATTCCTTAGAAGGCCAAGAGGATCCAGAAAACTTAAACTTAGAAACAGCTAATATGGTTATAAGTAAGCTTGGTCTTATTATTGGTAATGTAAATATATATGATAAAAGTTTAAAACTCCAGGCTGCCTCCAAAGGAAAAGAGCAGCTAACCATAGAAGAGGGTCTTAATGAAAAAGTATTAAAAGCAGCTCTTGAAACAGAAAATTACGCCTATATCATTAGGGAGAACAAGGTGTATTTTGCCTCTCCAATTACATATGAAGGCAGTACAATAGGCATACTAGAAATAATATCCCCCATGAGTTTGATAGAAAAGCTTATTACTGGTGTGTCGAAGATTGTGCTTATTGGAGCAGGGGCCTTTACAATTATAATGACCCTTTTAATAGTCTATATTGCTGGAAAAATGACTAAGCCAATAAATAAATTAGCCAGAGCAGCTACAAAATTTGCTGGCAGGGACTTTACACCTGTTGAGATAAAAGGTTCCGATGAGATTTCCCAGTTAAGTGAAAGTTTCAACAACATGGGGGTACAATTGCAGGATTATATACAAAGGCAGAAACAATTTGTTTCAAATGTGTCCCATGAGCTTAAAACACCTCTTACAGCTATAAAAGGTTATTCTGAGTATCTTAAGGACGAAGTAGGAGATAGGCAAGACCTTCAGAAGGCCATTTACCACTTAAACAATGAAGCCACCCGCCTTGGTAAGCTTGTAGATGAGGTTTTAACTTTATCTAGAATGGATAATAGTAGTGAAAGCTTCAATTTTCAAGAAATTGATTTATCTGAACTAGTGAAAGAGTCTGTAGAAAAAATGCAGTTAAGGGCAGAAAAGTATCATATTAAAACAAGGTCAGAAATTCAAGAGAATATTTATATAAAGGGAGATAAGGAAAAACTATTGCAGGTTTTTATAAACCTTCTAGACAATGCTATTAAATTTTCGCCGCCACAATCTATTGTGGAAGTTACTTTAAAGAAGGAAGACAATAAGGCTTTACTTAGAATAAGGGACTATGGTATAGGTATTCCTAAAGAAGCAGCTTCAAAAATATTTGAACGGTTTTATCGTGCAGAAAACGCTGAAGGAATTGTTGGCACAGGTTTAGGCCTTTCTATTGCAAAGCATATTATAGATGGCCATAAGGGTGACATAGAGCTAAATCCTCTAATAGAAGGGGGAACAGAGGCTATAATTAAACTACCTTAAAATATTTCCTTCACCGCATACTACTTAGATAAGAATCACAAATATACAAAGCAATACAATTGTTACAAGCTTGAAACAAGTTTGATTTAGGTTTGAAACAGGGGCTTGTTATCATATGAGTATAGAGAATCAATAAACTTTATGGGAGGTTATATTAATGAAAGGAAAATTTATTGCTTTAACAGTGATTATGTCTTCAATTCTAAGCTTAGGAGGCTGCGTGGTAAAACCAAAGGATACAAATGATGTTAAGATTATCGAAAAGTCACAAACAGAAGAAACACAAAAGGAAGTAGATTCAGCAGGGAAAAATACGAAAAAAGATGAAAGTGACTTAAATGAGAAGAAGGAAGTTTTAGAGAAGGATACTAAGGAACTAACAAAAAGTATGGTGGAGGACTATGCTAAGGAAGCCATGGCTGCATTGAAGGAAAAGGATATGGATAAACTTTCACAATTAATTCATCCGGAAAAAGGTGTTAGATTTAGTCCTTACACATATGTAGAAAAGGATAAAGACTTAGTATTCAGTGCAGATAAGGTAAAAAATCTCATGGAGGATACTAAGAAGTATACCTGGGGTGTTTACGACGGTATAGGTGAACCAATAGAGCTTACTTTCTCCGATTATTATAAGAAGTTTGTTTATGATGCTGACTTTATAAATGCTCCTCAAGTAGGATATAACAAGGCTATAGGAACTGGAAACACCATAAACAACAGCTTTGAATTCTACAAAAATTCTATAATTATTGAGTATCATTTCCCAGGCATTGAACTTAAGTATGAAGGCATGGACTGGAGAAGCTTAAAGCTAGTATTTGAAAAATACCAGGACAAATGGTATATAGTAGGCATAATTCATGATCAATGGACAATTTAAGTTTCAATAAAAGAAGAGCAATTTTGTTCCGGATTTACTGGAAACAAAATTGCTCTTTTTCTCTATTATATAGTACATCAAGTTAGCCGGAGGAACAGATGAATGTACTATCAATTTTATTCTTTTGTGCTGCAGCTAGTAGCGATAGCTTTATTATAGGCCTTAGTTATGGAGGCAAGGGTATAAGAATAAGATTCTGCAGTAATTTTCTTGTAGCGATCATTTCTTCATTAGGAACCTTTCTGGCTATGTTACTTGGGCTGGGAATTCATGAAGGTATATCACATAAGTATACTAGCATTTTAGGCAGTCTATTATTAATTTTATTTGGCTTATATATGTTAATCAGTGCTCTCTGGAAGAAGAAAGAGGCTAATCAGGCTTCCGGATATCAGGATTTTATTAATCGGCCGGAACAGTTTGATAAGGACAGTTCAAAGGAGATTGAACTTAAAGAAGCGGTAATCCTTGGGTTTATTCTCTCAATTAATAATATAGGAATTGGCATAGGGGCCAGTGCTGCGGGATTAAATATTTTTGTAACTTCCCTTTTATCCTTAATATTTAGTATGGGCTTCGTTAAGCTTGGATTTTATATAGGTAAGCAGATAACTAGCAGCAGACTTTCAAAGTATATTGAATATCTTTCAGCCTTAATTATAATAGTTTTAGGTTTATATGAGTTGCTAATAGGATAGTTAGAGAAAACTGAGGAAAGATACTTTTGGTAATAATTAAAATATTTATTCTAGTTGCATAATTGTACAATGTGTTGTACAATTATATATATATGGAGGTGGTTTCATGATTGCTACAAACTATTCTACTGTGAGACAGAATTTTAAAGATTATTGTGATAAGGCAACAAAGGATTTTGAAACAATTATTATTACTCGTGAGCGGGGCGAGAACGTAGTTATGATGTCAGAGGCCGAATATAACAATCTCTTAGAAAATCTTTATGTAAGGAGTAATCCGGTATATTATAATGAACTGTTAAAGTCAATTGAGCAGCTTAAGGCAGGCAAGGGTAAAAAGAGGGAGCTAATAGATGAATAAGATTTTCTCAGATATTGCTTGGTCACATTATTTGTACTGGCAATCAGAGGATAGAAAGATATTAAAGAGAATTAATGAACTAATAAAGGATATTAAAAGAAACGGAAATCAAGGGATTGGAAAGCCAGAGCCATTGAAGCATGAGTTATCTGGATATTGGAGCAGAAGAATTACAGATATTCATAGACTTATTTATAGTATTGATGATGAAAATATTTATATAGCAAGTTGTAGAGGTCATTATAATTAAAAACAAAAGCCGCAGGTTAACTGTGGCTTTTGCTTTTTCATGAAAGTATTACCGACTACTGAAGTTTAAACTTATTAACCTTCTCTGTCATCTTATAGGTAATAGCATTTAAGTTTTGGGCAGTGGCAGTAACTTCTTCAGTGGAAGCGCTCATCTCTTCAGAAGAAGCGGATATTTCTTCAGAGGAAGCAGATACTTCTTCTGATACAGAAGACAGTGAAGCAACCTTTTCTAATATAGAGTCTTTTTCCTGGCTGATATTGGCCACAAGATTATTGATAGAGTAGATTAAAGGTGCTATTTCTTGTAGTGATTCAATAATCTCTCTGAAAGAAGATATTGTAGTATTTGCAACAGTATCCTGTCTTTCTATTTCCCTCTGGACATCTCTAGAGGAATTCATTAATGCTGAGTTTTCTTTGCCTATATCTATAATTAAGTTATTGATTTCCTCGGAAGAACTTTTTGTTTGTTCTGCCAGTTTTCTTATTTCATCGGCAACTACTGAGAAACCACGGCCTGCTTCACCAGCTCTAGAAGCTTCTATGGCAGCATTTAAGGAAAGAAGGTTTGTCTGCTCGGCTACACTATTAATTAGATTAGTGATTTCTGTAATTTTGCCTATGTCATTATCAAGGACTAGGAGTTTGTCCATAAAACTATTAAAGGTAGTCCGTATATTGTTTATAGAATCTATAAGGTACTCCAGTTCCTTGTTGCTACTATCAGACTTAGAGCTGATAGCTTTAGTATTAGCATCTATATTTTTTACTGAGGCTACCACATCTTCGATTTCATGTCCAAAGTTGTTGAGAGTCTCCGTTATTTCAACCAAGCTACCAGCTTGGGAGCTAGCACCTACAGCAACTTCTTGGATAGCTTTAGATACTTCCGTTGAGGAGCTTGATATCTCCTGAGATATAGCAGCTAAGTTTTCAGAGTTTTTCTCTAAGATTAAGGAGTCTTCTTTGATTTCATTTATTAGTTCTCCAATATTTTCTCTCATTTTGTTAAGATGGTCAGAAATTCTTCCTGTCTCATCGGAGGCGTTAACCTTACAAGGCTGGCTCAAGTCCCCAGCAGAGATTCTTTCTAGTGAATCTAATATTGTTCTTACATTTTTTGTGATAGGCTTGGTAAGTATAACAGCTATAAATACTGCCAAGATTAGTGCTATAAAAGTTATAGCTATTATTATAAGCATAAAGTTATTAACTTGGGAACTTAGCCTTTCTTTTTCCACTCCTAGAAAGAACATTCCAACAACTTGGCCCTCGCCATCTTTTATAGGGATATATTTTGATTGATGTAGGGTGCCTGCTACGTCAACTTCCCCTAAAAATTCTTCCCCTTGTTTTAAAACCACTTCTACAACCTCTGGAGAAGCCTTTGTACCTAAAGCTCTATCACCATCCCTTAATACGTTAGTTGAAATTCTAGTATCGCCAAGAAAAATTGTAGTAGGAGAATTGGTGGCGGCTTTGATCTCATCTACAAATACTGAATCCCCATTGATTAGCTTAGAGCCTTTATATAGTTTATCCCCTTCAACAGACCAGTCTCCGGGATATCTTTCTTCTAGTAAATCATGGCTTAATTTTATATAGGAGTTAAGGCTTGAGTTTAAATTGTTAATTATAATATTATCAACATTTACGTAGACTATTACAAATGTTGATATTCCTAGAAGTAGTAATAAGGATGTAACCATTAGAAGAATTTTTTTCCTTAGTTTCAAAGTGAATACCTCCCTAATTTGTTTTTTTTTAAGAAATTTATTATTTTCTAATTCCTGTAACACATCTTGTTAACAGGAAACAGTAATTAATATTAAATAAAAGTTAATAGCAGTAATTATATACTAATTATATCAAGGAAGACCTAAAATTAATAGGGTGTAAGATAAAGGTTAGGGGGAATCGAAGTAAGTTTTAATCAAGTAATACTATTTTGAACCTTTCTTATTGACAAAATTAAGCAAGATACATATGATATTAATATAGGTAATTCCTATTGGTATAGTAGGAATAGCAGAAGTGCTTCATAAAAGATGGTAGCAGAGAGAAATCACTGTTGCCTGAAAGGGACTTTAAGTAAAATTTTATAAGAAAAACACTATAAAGTGAGATTTAAATATAAACTACTATCAGTGGACAATATGAAGGAATTGGAGGAGTTTAAATGAAGGTAGAATCATTATTAATACATGGTGGAATTGATGGAGATGAAAATACAGGAGCAGTAAATGTGCCAATTTATCAGACTTCAACTTATAAGCAGTCTGCTATGGGGGTTAACAAGGGCTACGAATATTCAAGGACTGGAAATCCTACTAGAGAGGCTTTGGAAAAACTCATTGCCCAGTTGGAAGGGGGGTATGGTGGTTTTGCCTTTGCTTCTGGTATGGCGGCTATTACTGCAGTGATTTCCTTATTCAAAGCTGGTGATAAGATTCTTATATCAAACAACATATATGGTGGCAGTTTTAGAGTTATGGATAAGGTATTTAATAATTTTAATATAAATTATGCTATTGTTAATACTTCTGATTTAGATGAAATAAAGGAAGCTATAGATGATAGTGTTAAGGCTATATATATTGAAACACCAACTAATCCTTTATTAGATATAACCGACATAGAGTCTGTGGCTAGGCTGGCTAAGGAGCACAATTTGCTTACTATAGTAGACAACACTTTTATGACTCCTTACTTACAAAAGCCTATTGAGCTGGGAGCAGATATTGTAGTTCACAGTGGTACTAAGTATCTGGGAGGACATAGCGACACTGTTTCTGGTTTAGCAGTGGTAAATTCAGAGGAATTGGCAGAAAGGCTTCATTTTATACAAAATGCTACTGGTGGGGTTTTAGCTCCCTTTGATTCTTTCTTAATGATTAGAGGTATAAAGACCTTGGCAGTAAGAATGGATAGGCACAACTTAAATGCTAAAACTGTGGCAGAATACCTGAGAAAGAGAGAAGAAGTTGAAAAAGTATATTATCCCGGTTTTGAGGACCATCCAGGGTATGGGTTGCAGAGCAAGCAAGCTAAGGGTTTTGGAGCTATGATTTCCTTTGTGTTAAAAGAAGGATACAGCTATAAGAACTTTATTGAGAGCCTTGAACTTATAACCTTTGGAGAAAGCTTAGGTGGTGTTGAGTCCTTAGTTAGCCATCCAGCTACTATGACCCATGCATCGATACCTGCTGAAATAAGAAAAAAGGTAGGTATAGTAGATAACTTAATTAGGTTGTCTGTTGGAATAGAAAATGTTGAAGATTTAATTAAGGATATAGATAGGGCTATTGAAAAGGCTAGGGAATAAAATAAATGAATCTTGTGTTAACCCCAGAATATTTAATGAAAACAAGTGAATAAAAAATAAATTATTGAATAATAATATAACTGGAAATCACTGTGAAAAGGAAGTGTTATTTATGGGAGTTAACAATGCAATGACAGCAGACTTTCTGCGCTCGGCTTACGGCGGAGAAAGTATGGCACATATGAGATATCTTATATGGGGAGATGCTGCTGATAAGGACGGATACCCCAATATAGGAAGATTGTTTAGAGCTGTTGCCTACGCAGAATGGGCTCATGCTAAAAATCATTTTAATGTGCTGAAAGATCAAGTGGGAGATACTTCTGTTGTAGCAGGAGCTGTATTTGGAAATACTAATATAGTAGAAAATTTACAAGGGGCAATAGACGGCGAGCTTCATGAAATTGACCAAATGTATCCTGTATACTTAGAGGCGGCAAGATACCAATCAGAAAAAGATGCTGAAAGAGCCTTTCATTATGCTTTAGAAGCAGAAAAAATTCACGCTAAGATGTTCCAAGATGCACAGAATGCTGCAAAGGATGGAAAGGACATTGGCAGTGAAAAAATCTATGTATGTCCAATTTGTGGCTATACAGAGATTGGTGCCAATGCTGATAAGTGTCCAGTTTGTGGTGTAAAAAGAGAAATGTTTAAAGAGTTTTAAGCTTATAGTTAGAGCTTATATTAAAAGTGGCGTTTTATTTGTCTTTATTGGGCGAATAAAACGCCCTTTGCACACAATGGTATTCCATTGCATATGTTGATTATGTGAGTGAAGGAATTTTAATATTCCATAAGGAGTGTAATAAGATGCCCGGAAAAGTTTTAAACTATTATGCAGAAGGTAATACTTCTAGAGGATTTTATTGTCTGTATGAATCAAATCTGCAGGGCTTAGATAAAATATTTATACTAAAAGGCGGGCCAGGAACAGGTAAGTCCACCCTTATTAGGAGCTTAGCCGATGAATGGCTTAATAAGGATTATGATGTAGAAATATTGAATAGTGCTAGGGAAAATGGTTCAGTAGATGGAGTGATTATTCCTAAGTTAAAAGTAGCTGTAGTGAATGGAAAAGAAGATGCTGCTATAAAAGCTAAGCTTCCAGGAGTTATTGAGCAATATATTGATATGGGTGAAGGGTTAAATTCTGGCAAGTTAGAGAAACATAAGGAAGAACTTATTAAACTCACAGAAGATATTGAAGCTAGCTATCAACTAGCCTATGATAAGTTTGCTGAGGCCCTGAAAATTCATGATGAGTGGGAAGAAGTTTATATTAAAAATATGGATTTTGCTAAGGCCAATGCTATAGCTGAAGAGCTTATTGAAAAGTTCTTTGCAGGTAAAAGCCTAAAGAAAGAAGCTGTGGTGAAACATCGATTCCTTGGTGCTGCAACCCCTAAAGGTTCAGTGGATTTTGTGCCAGCTATTACAGAAGAAATAGGGAAAAGATACTTTTTAAAAGGCCGCCCTGGTACCGGAAAATCATCTATGCTTAGAAAGATAGTTGCCCAGGGGGAAAAAAGAGGTTTTGACGTAGAAGTATACCATTGTGGTTTTGATCCTGTAAGTTTAGATATGGTACTTTTCAGAGAATTAGATCTTGTTATCTTTGACAGCACTTCACCTCACGAATATTTTCCTGGTAGGGAAAGTGACGAAGTAGTAGATATGTATGAAATAACTGTGGCTCCAGGAACCGATGAAAAGTATGCTTCTCAAATTGATGATATTAGAAAAAGGTATAAGAAAAGAATTAAAGAAGGAATCGGAGCTTTGGCAGCTGCTAAGGAATTAAATGACGGCCTAGAGCAATACTATACTAACGCTATGGATTTCAGTGAAGTTGATAAAATTAAGGCTAGGATAAATGGCTATATAGAAGCTAGGCTTTCTTCAAAAGGTAATTGATAATGACAATTAAGAAGGGTTTTTCTCCTTGAGTTGAGAAAAACCCTAATTACTTTTTCCTTTCTTATATTACTCTTTTAGCTGTAACAAACCTGTTTTGCCAGTAGGAAGTAGAAATATCTGTGATTTTAACTGTGTCACCAGGTTTTGGGCTGTGGACCATCTTGTTATTTCCTATATAGATACCTACATGATTGATGCTAGATGTACCCTGGAAGGAGTAAAAAACCAGGTCTCCTGGCTGTAAATTTGACTTTGAAACAGTGGTACCTTGCTTTGCTTGATCGGAGGATACACGGTTGAGTTTTACGCCTATTTTCTGGAATACATAAAATGTTAGGCCAGAGCAGTCAAAGCCACCCTCCTCAAAGGATTCTCCGCCCCATACATAAGGTGTTCCAACTAAGGATTTAGCAGTTGAAATAACAGTGTTAATTTTTTCTTGGCGACTATCCACCGTTGGGGCACTGGGTTTAGTTGGCTCACTTGCCTTAGGTGTAGTAACAGAAGAGCCAAGCTTCAGATAGGTACTACTTACCCAGCCAGTTTTACCATTAGACAGTTGAATCTTGTACCAGCCATTAGA
>JAAYTB010000132.1 GCA_012523855.1 Clostridia bacterium | reverse complement strand
GCTGCATCATAGTTATTAGTCTTCATATAGAATTTAGTTTGTAACTTTTTTATATCCTCATCATTCCTGTATTCTATTGCAAGCTTTTTAAGTTCTCCTTCCTTTTCTCTAATATCACCATCCCCATTGTCCAAGATATGATCTATTTCCACCATCCTATTAAACTTTTGAATCTTTCTATCACTAAGCTTAAGTCTTTCCATAGAATCTTTCCCAATTTCTTTAGCTTCCTGAATAATATATTCCTCTCTAGCTTGTAAATTTTTATTCAGCTCTTCTTTTTCACTGTCACTTAAATTCACAGCCTCATTCTCCCATTGACCTTGTGCTACCTTTACTAAAGCCTCAACATCATTCAATATCACTTGCTCTCTGTCACTTAAATCATTCTCCATCTCAAAAGCGCTTAATAGGGTCTCTGCATCTTTAACCTGCCCTGACAATAGTTTAGCCAGTGCATTAAGCTGAACAACTTGTACATCTTTAGGGTTTAAGTCCAATAATCTTTCTGATCTTTTTAGAGCTTCTGAATAATTTCCTAGTTCCAAATATTTATAGGCCATATATAATTTATTATCTTTAAATCTTTTTTCATTTAAAGAACTAGTTACTCCCCAAAAAACCGTTACTAATATTGTTGGAATAAGTGTTATAACAGCAATCTTTTCTAAGATTAACATCTTACTTTTTAATTTTTTGTTAACTGCAAAAATTAAACTTACAACAACAATAAATAGTAAAGATAAACTAATTGCAAACAAACTCTCACTCAACTTTGTCATCCTTTCTGAAATTATGCGGAATCTATACTTCTTAAAAACTCATTTAAAAACTTTGCTTTTTCTTATCCTTATTTGATTCTTTAAATAAATTGAACACTTATTTCAAAAACCTCAATCCTTACTGATTGAGGTTTTTCTATAAGATTACTTCATGCTCCCCTTACTCTTCAAAATAATCACGGAAAGTCTCTGACCACTTACCAGCATCGTCTCCTACTGCCCATTGACTTAGTACTATTTGCTGATTTTCTTCAATATCTATAGTTGTAGTAGCTTTTTCTAAGCCCTTAGTAGGATTATTGAATACTAGCAGTTTATTATCTGTTAACACTACTAACAAATCCTTATTAGGAGAAGATACAGCATCAAGAGCATCTGGAACAACTTGTAAAATTTCTCCCCATTTAACACATAAGCTATTATGAGGAACTAATTTCTTTGGAACCTTGCCGTTATAATCCACATATTCCTCTAGACTATAAAAATAACTTCCATTTCCTTCATGGGAATACTCACTAAAAACAGGAATTGCTATTATCCATCTACCCTCTTTTCTCTTTAGTGCTAAATTATCTATGTCCATTACTCTTTTTTCTTTAATTAGAATAGGCTCTTCTTCATTATTATTAGAGTCTTCTTCTCTATTAAAATCTTTTGCAATCTTTCTTAGTTCTTTCTGCTGAGATCTGCTAAGCATATCAAATAACTTAGTAGTATTTTGCCTTTTTTTACTGTGTCCTAAATCTTCTATCTCATACAGGGCCATGGTATTAGAGCCAGTTCTAAAGGTACCACCGCCAGTAATATATTCATCATTAATGATAGAGATAAATTTATTTCCCACATATAAGGGCCATTCCTGGTAAAATCTAAAGGCCCATTCATCAAATTCCCCTTGATAATCCTTTTGGAAGGACTGCTCTGTAAATATAGGTTTTCTTTCCTGGCCTAATAGGTTGCTACTAATACCCTTAAAACTATCATAATAGTTATACTTAAAATAAAAATCCTCATTATCGGTATTTTCACTTTCTTCCTTAAGTTCAAAGCTATCCTTATATAATTGGTAAAAATCCTCTCCTACAGCTGTTATTAAGGCATCTTTTTTCTCTTTTGTTGTAATCTTATCGTCCTCAGAATATATCCAAAAGCTTGTAAAAGTATGGCTAGGCTTTCCTCCATATCCTTCCTGATTCTGATCTTCTTCACCATCTTGGCTCCTTTAATTGTAATTAATTATTCTAGCTATTTATCATCTTATCTTCCTCGAGAATATGCTTAAGTATCCATTCAAAGACAAAGGCCAGCAAGTCCTTTAAATAAGCATCTTGATTTTCATCGATTTCACTTAAATCAACTTCATTAATCTTTTTTATAAAATAATCATGTTGGACTTTTTGACTAAAAAACTTTTTATATGAAATAGACTGCATGTACTCTTCTTCACTTTTAAAATGATATATAGTATACTGCCTTAATTCTTCAATGATCTCAACTATCCTATCGTACTTGTCCAGTCTAAACTGGTCATTTAAAAGATCATAGGCCCTATTACCAATTTCAAAAAGATGCTTGTGCTGATTATCAATCTTATCAATTCCTATACAATATTCATCTTTCCACATTAACATTTTAATCCTCCTCAATAGTTTTCTTATATAATCTTTATTATAATACAAGGAATGTTATAATTTGAAGTCTTTTGT
>JAAYTB010000131.1 GCA_012523855.1 Clostridia bacterium | reverse complement strand
TGGATATTATGATGCCTAGAATGGATGGTATTAAAGCTACATTTAAAATTAGAGAGAAAAAGAATATTCCAATAATAATGCTTTCAGCAAAGTCTGAGGATACAGATAAAATTTTAGGGCTTAATATAGGGGCAGATGATTACGTTACAAAGCCTTTTAATCCTTTGGAGCTGATAGCAAGGGTTAAATCCCAGTTAAGAAGGTATGTAAATTTAGGGGTATATAAGCAGAGTGCCGATGAACTTGTAGTTAGGGGTTTGGTATTAAATAAAGCTACAAAGGTGGTTGCTGTAGATGGGGAGGAAGTTAAGATGACTCCTATAGAATTCGGTATTCTAGAACTTTTAATGGAGAATGTAGGGAGAGTTTTTTCAATAGATGAAATTTATGAAAGGGTCTGGAAAGAACCTTGTTATAATGCAGATAATACAGTATCAGTGCATATACGAAGGATAAGAGAAAAAATAGAAATCAATCCAAAGGACCCTCGATACTTAAAGGTGGTGTGGGGAATTGGGTACAAAATCGAAAAATAGTTTTATTTATTCAATAGTTTTTACTTTGGCTATTCTACTTTTAGGCTATTCAACTTTGACAACTACAATATATTGTATCTACTCTGAGCAACTTAAAGAGAAAAGCTATTTTGAAACTAATGAGTTTCTAATGAGGTTAGAGGGTAGTGTAATTGATTTGCAACAATATTATGTAACATACGATTTCCTTGGTTATGAAGATAAAAGTCCAGAAGAGAAAATAAGTAAAGATGAATTGGATAAAACAGTTGAAGAACATAACAAGGCAATAGAGAAGGAAATTCAGAATATTACCGATAACTATAGAGCAGGTATCTACTATGACAATACAAAGACTGCAGAGCAAATGATTGCCGAAAGAGATAAGGCTATAGAAGATTATGAAAGAAGCAATAGAAAATCAGTAGAAGAAATAAAAAAGGAGCTCATAGAATCTAAGGATAATGTCTATGAAATCTTAAAACATAATGTGAACCAATGGAAAAGTTTAAAATACTACTTGATTAACAAGAGTAATGGAGAGGTTTATACTAATTTACCTAGTGATGTAAATATAGATCAATACTTGAAAAAAGAAATGATATATTATGACAAGTATCCTAAGGAGGAATTAATCACCAACTTCGTAAAAGAACGGATTAGCAGAAATCTAGCTGAACAAAATTTGGAAGGACATTTTTTAATACCAAAAGAAGGAACTGGCTACAGTGAATTTTATCTATCAGATTTAGAATTTACTAATCGAAATAATAGGATTATTACTGAGGCTAAACTAGGTGCTCTGGCATTCCTAATTTCAATAATACTTTTTGCCATAGTAAGTAGAAGGGAAAAGGCGGAGAATACTATATTAGAAAACCTATCTCGTGCTTATGTAAGGATACCTATGGAAATAAGATTGGCAATACTTATAGTACCAGTAGGAATCTTTGGTTCGTCTTTAGTAATTATGCCAGAAATTCATAGTATACCATATTGGGCATATGTAATTTATATTATTGGATGGTCAGCTTTTTTGATATATACCTTTTTGCATATCCGGGGGCTATATCACTTAATTACCAATCCAGAATTTTTCAAGTCCCAGCGAAGAGAAACCATAATTTGTAGGATCTTTTCATGGATAGCATATCTCTTTAATAGGAGGAAGACTCTCTATAAGGTGACAGTTGTTCTTTTAGCCTCAATATTCTTTGGCTTTGCAGTATTAGGTCTATTTTTGCATCATACTTTTTTTATAATGCTATGTTTTATGTATATTGTTGCATATATATCTTTTGTCTCCCTATTTGTATATAAAAGAGCACTTTACTTTAACGATGTGGTTAAAGGGTCAAATAGTATAGCAGAGGGCAACTTTGATTTGGTTATTGAGGAAAAGGGTAATGACGCAATAAAGGTCTTGGCACATAACTTTAATAATATTAAAAATGGCTATAAGGCTTCTATGGCAGAGCAGATAAAAAGTGAGAGACTAAAAACAGAATTAATTACCAATGTTTCTCATGATTTAAAGACACCTTTAACCTCCATAATAAATTATGTGGATTTATTAAAGAATCAGGATCTATCTGAAGAAGAAAAAGATTCTTATATAGAAATACTAGATAGAAAGTCTCAAAGATTAAAGGTTTTAATTGATGATCTTTTTGAAGCTTCAAAAATGTCTTCAGGTGCTGTAGAATTGGAAAGGGAACAAGTAGATATTGCAGCTATATTAAGACAAACTCTTGGAGAGCTGGATGAGAAGATTAACAAATCGTCACTTGTTTTCAGAGCCAATATACCTGCAGAAAAAATATACCTATATTTAGATGGTAAGAAAACCTGGAGAGTTTTTGAAAACTTAATTAATAACGCCTTAAAATATTCCCAGCCTAATACAAGAGTTTACATTGATTTGTTAGACAGAGAATCTAGCGTCCTATTTATTATAAAAAATGTAGCAAACTACGAAATGGACTTTGATCCTGAGGAAATATTTGAACGATTTAAAAGAGGGGATAAATCAAGAAATACTGAAGGTTCCGGCCTAGGTTTAGCTATAGCTAGAAGCATAGTGGAACTACAGCAAGGAAAAATGAATATAGAAATCGACGGAGATTTGTTTAAAGTAATAGTGGAATTCAAAAAGATGTAACTTCCACCTCCAACAAGTGGCTCATAAAAAAGCCACTTGTTTTTTATCTCTATAAAACTAAGATCTAATCTACCCCCACCCATCATCTGTTATCTGTTACTGTTCTCTGGATTCTGTTCTATCTTCTCTGCTATAATCTTGGTATAAACTTTTAAGTATGGGAAAAATGTAGTGTGATTAAGAGAGGTGGAGGAAAATAAGTTGAATATGATAGGTAAGCTATTTTTTTCTATAGTATTAGGTCTTTCCTTATTGGCTTGCAGTGCTAGTGATACAAAAAAAGAAACAGTTAGCAGCTATAAGGAAGAAAGGAATATTAAAAATAAGAATAAAATTTCCCAGGAAATAGAAAATGGAATAAATCTTTTAGTTAAAAGTAAGGCTGAAGCAGTAAATAACAGGGATATTGAAAAGTATATGAGTACGGTAAATGAAGCTGACAATGAATATTACAAAGAACAGGAGCACTGGTTTCAAGATATTTTACTTAATCAAATCAGTGATTACAAGCTGGAACTTTTAGATATAGAAAGTAGAGGAGAAGATTCCTACTTAGTGACTTTAAAGCAACAATATCAATATGAAGGTAAGGATTATAACTTGAAATATAAGGCTATTTATAAAAAGAATGAAGATCAATATGTAGATTGTGATTTGGATTTTACTAGTTTTGAAACGGAACATTTTATTATTAAATACACAGATAAAAGTAAAGGCTTGTTAGATAAGGTAGCCAGGGAGGCAGAAGAAGGTTATGATATAGTAAAAAAGAACTATGGCAAGGCCCCAGAAGGTAAGACTGTAATAAAGATTTATGATGATATGGAAACTTTAAGGCAGTCTGTTAAACTATCCTTTCAGTGGGATCTGGCTGGTTGGTATGAATATGGAGAATCTATTAAATATATTGGTTTAAGGCAGGCTATTGATTCCAGGGGCTTTGCCCATGAATTAATTCATAAGGTAACTATAGAAGATAGTAAAAACAATATGCCCTACTGGTTTGCTGAAGGTCTAGCTGCTTACTATTCTGAAGATTTTTATGGATTGCTTGTTAAGGGAAATGAAATGACCATTGAACAATTAGAGAATACAAACTTAGAACAATTAACTAAAGACCAAGATATATTGAAATATTATGGAAGCGCCCAGTGTGCTGTAGAGTTTATCGTAAAAGAATATGGAGAAGAATCTATTAAGAAAATAATTAATGAACTATCTAGACATCCCTTTCAGGAGGGCACAGGAAGTGAAGTTGATAAAAGAAATAGTGAAACTTTCAATTTAGCAGTAAAAGAGCTTTTAGGGAAAAGCCTTGAGGACTTGGATTCAGAATTTGAAAAAAGCCATAAGTAAAATTTAAGATATAGAAATTTTATAGGGACAAATTCTTATAAAGGTGTTATAATACAAAAGATAAAATTATATGAAAAACAAAGGCTTAAGGAGCTTTCATAGTATATAAGGAGGAAGGTTATGACTGGTATTGCAGGAAAGGGATGTGATATTTTAGTCCCTTTTAACGAGAGAAAACCTGTTGAGGAAATTGAAAGAAGTTTGACTACAACTTATAGAAGTAAAATTTGGTCAAAGTTTATAAAAGCTATAAAGCAGTATGAGCTAGTAAAAGATGGAGATAAGGTTGCCATTGGAGTGTCTGGTGGTAAGGACAGTATGCTAATGGCAAAACTATTTCAAAGGCTACAAAAAAATAGACAGATTGATTTTGAGATAGAGTTTTTGTTGGCAGATCCGGGCTACCATCCTGATATTAAAAAGTTAATGCTAGATAATTGTGAATATCTTGAAATTCCTATAAAGGTATTTAATTCAGGTATCTTTGAAGTAGTAGATAGAATAGCCAAGGATTATCCTTGCTATATGTGTGCTAGAATGAGAAGAGGGGCCCTATATTCCAAGGCTAAGGAGCTTGGTTGTAATAAGTTGGCCTTAGGCCACCATTATAATGATGTTATAGAAACAACTATGCTAAATGTCCTCTATTCTGGTAATTTTAAAACTATGCTTCCTAAACTAAAGGCTACTAATTTTGAAAATATGGAACTAATCAGACCTTTATACTATATAGAGGAGGAACATATTGAGAGATTTACTCAAAAGAGTGGGATTTGGCCTTTAAATTGTGCTTGTATGGTAGCTGCAAAGAAAATAGGTAATAAAAGATATGAAATTAAAGAGATGATAAAGGAATTTAAAAAGAAATTCCCAGATGTAGAGAAATCAATTTTTAAGGCTGCTGAAAATGTAAATCTAGATGCAATTTTAGGTTGGCAGAAAAATGGAGAAAAGTATTCTTATCTAGATTTTTATGATGAAGAATAATTAGCTCTAGACCATAATCGACAAATAATACTAGAATTATATAAATTTTTATAAAAAAAAACCAGCTTTCGCTGGTTTTTTCTGTTTACACATATGAAAATATGGTATAATTAGAGTGAAAATAGCGTTAAAGGGTGGGTGGATATGAAGAAAAAAATATCAAGGGAACATAGGTTTAATGTTGTTATTATATGGATATCCTGTTTTGTCTTATTTGCAGCAGCCTATGGAGCAGATGGTTTAGACTATGCCCTGAGAGCAGGAGCTGCTTTGTTTGCTGTTGCAACCGTTGTCACAATTGTGGTTTTATTACCAATAAATGACTTTATAAAAAGTGTTTTTTTGCCAATGGCAGCTGCTACTGGGGCACTAACCTTGTCAATTATATCTGGTGGACTAGAAAGAATGTTTAACATCTATATGCTAGCCCTTTGCCTAGCGGCAGTATATTTTAGTCGAAAAATCCTAATGACTTTTTCCATTATATTTTCTACAGTAATTATAATTGTTTATATAATATCACCAGTTTCTATCCTGGGCGAGGAAGCTAATATTGGGATTTTTATAGCCAGGATGGGTGTCTTTATTTTTGCAATTTTTGTATTGTATGTTTTAACTAAATGGGGAAGGGAATTAGTAATAAAGTCTCAAAAGGAAGAAACTCTTGCAAAAGACTCCTTAGCTAAGATAAATGATGCTGTATCAGCACTGGAGGAAAACACTAATTTATTATTCTTTGATGTTAACGATAGTACAGATCTTATAGAAGATATAAAGCAAGGTATTGGTATGGTTGGCCAGTCAATGCGAGAAATGTCTAGAGCTGTGGAGGAAACGGCAGTATCTATTAATAATGCCAATAGTGCCATGGTTGCTTCAACTAAGCAAATAGATGAAACCTATGAACTGTCTAAAGATATAGAAAACTCCTTTAAGGGATCTGCAGCTGCAGTTTTTCAGGGGGCAGAGGAAGTTAAGGAAATGTCCAACCAAATGAAGATAATCAGTGATGCTATTAATACTTCTGTTGATACCGTTTCTAACTTAAAAAATAATATGAACAGTATACAGGAAGCCTTATTAGGTATAAGTCAAATTGCAGACCAGACAAACCTTCTAGCTTTAAATGCTGCCATAGAAGCTGCCCGTGCAGGAGAGTATGGTAAGGGATTTGCTGTTGTAGCAGAAGAAGTAAGAAAGTTAGCGGAGCAAAGTGCTGAAACTGCAAATGAGATACAAAATATTACTGTATTAGTTACTGAATCAACGGAAAGTGCATTACAGGACGTTGTTAAGGGTAGAGATGCAGTTTTAATAGGAAATAAAAAGGTAGATAAGATACTAGAAGTCCTTCAAAATGTTAGTGATTCCGTAGAACTAGTGGATCAAAAACTAAGTAGGGAATATGAAATGATAGATAGTCTCCTTAAGCAAATTAATAATACCCAGGCTCAGTTAGAAACTATAGCTGCAGTATCTGAAGAAAATACTGCTACTACAGAGGAGATAATGGCATTGACAGAAACTCAGGAACAGGCAGTTACTGAGATTCATGAAAAAATGGTAAGTATAAGAAACTTAGGTGAAAAAATTAAAAATATTCGTTAAAGAAAAATTACAAGAAGTTCATGGAAGGTATAATTAGCTTTCATGAACTTTTTTATGCTAATTATAGTTAGGAAGGTATACAGGACTAAAGATATAGGGGAACTAATTGAATTTACTTCCGTATACCCCTATAATATACATATCGACCTTGCTAAAATAAAAAGTATTTATAAGGGGGAATCTCGTTGGATCTTAAAGAGATTTTGCAAAAAATAAAGGTTACCGCTGTAACCATAGGTGCTTCTACAGAAACTGATAGGGATTTTACTTCAAGGATTGCTGAAAACTATGTGGAACTCAGCAATGCCAAGATAGTAGATAGAGTTCAATGGGTGGAAGAAGGAAATTGTTATGGTCATTCTGTAGTAGGTACTGTGGCAACAAAAGATATAGGTGATATTAAGAAGTTAACAGTCCATTATACTTATGATAATAAAAATTGGACCTTTATAGAAGCTTACTTTGTAAGAAAAGCTTCCAATGGAATATATGTATGGGACTTTGAGACCCCTTTAAATTTGCCTGATAGAAAAGATAAAGACTTTTTATGTAGATTTGCTATAAAATATGAAGTTGACGGTAAAGAATACTGGGACAATAATAAGGAGAACGATTATTATTTATGGACTAAGTATGAATACGATGATGATAATGATCTTAGATATGTTTTAGGTAATATAAATGTATCTGTCATTGATTTTGGAAGAGCTTGTGATTATAATAAGTCTAGTAAAGATTACCTTGCTGGAACAATAATTCTTAGAAACCTATATTATAGTAAAGAAGTAAGGGTTAGATATACTACTGATAATTGGAAAAGCTTTAAGGAAGAAAGGGCTTATTATAAATGGAATAATTCTGACTTTATTGAGCTTTGGAGCTTTGTTATTCCTGATATCCCTAAGGATGATAAAGTACAATTTTGTATAAGTTATACTGTAGGTGGAAAAACATATTGGGATAATAACTTTCAGGATAATTATCAAGTCTGAAATGAAATTTCTATAATAGCAATAGGATTTTTGGAAATAATAATTATTGACAGACAATGTAAACAAGGATACAATATAAACATAAATCAGAGTGAAACACTCGGAATTAATTTTCTTAAGAGGTGAAAATGTATGGCGGATATGCTATTAGAAGTAAAAGATATACACGCTGAGGTAGAAGGCAAGGAAATATTAAAAGGCTTAAACTTAGAAATAAAAAAAGGTGAGATTCATGTTATTATGGGTCCTAATGGAGCTGGTAAATCCACCTTGGTTAATATAATAATGGGTCACCCTAAATATGAAGTGACAAAGGGGTCTGTAGTTTTTCAAGGAGAAGATATAAGTGACTTAAAAACAGAGGAAAGGGCCAAGAAAGGTATATTTTTATCCTTCCAAACTCCTGAGGAAGTGCCAGGAATAACTGTAGAGAGTTTTTTAAGAGCTTCTAAGAGTGCAATTACAGGAAAGCCCGTGAAAATTATGGCTTTTAAAAGAGATCTTAGAGAAAAAATGGCAGAGCTAAAGATGGATGAAAGTTATGGAAGCAGATATCTTAATGTAGGCTTTTCCGGCGGAGAAAAGAAGAAGAATGAAATACTTCAAATGATGATGCTAAATCCTAAGCTAGCTATATTAGATGAAACAGATTCTGGCTTAGATGTAGATGCAGTTAAGATTGTGTCTAATGGTGTAAGACAATTTAAAAATGAGGATAATGCCATTTTAATAATAACTCATAACAGCAAAATATTAGAGTCCTTAGATGTGGATTATGTTCATGTAATACAGGATGGTAAGGTTGTAAAGGTAGGAGATGATAGCTTAGTAGCTGAAATCAATGAGCAAGGCTTTGAAAATATAGCTTCAGTTTAATCTATGAGGTGATGGTATGGAGAAAAGAAAAACTTATGTAGAGGACCTGGACAGGGGACTTTACGATATAATAAATGAAGATAGATACAGTTATAAGGTGTCCAGTGGCTTAACTCCAGAAATTGTTGAGGAAATATCTAAGGAGAAAAATGAGCCTCAATGGATGAGGGATTTTAGATTAAAGTCATTAGACATATACAATAAAATAGAAATGCCAACCTGGGGACCTTCCCTAGATGATTTAGATATGGACAATATAGTAACCTACGTTAAACCTGAAACCACTTTAACAGGTAGCTGGAATGAAGTGCCTGATGATATTAAAAACACCTTTGAGAGATTGGGAATTCCACAAGCAGAAAGAGAGTCCTTGGCAGGGGTAGGTGCCCAGTACGATTCTGAGGTGGTTTATCATAGCATAAAAGAAGAGTTGGTTCAACAAGGGGTTATTTATACCGATATGGAAACGGCTATAAGGGACTATGAGGATATAGTTAAGGAATATTTCATGAAGCTGGTTCCGCCAAATGATCATAAATTTGTTGCTCTCCATGGTGCTGTTTGGTCTGGAGGATCCTTTGTATATGTACCAGAGGGAGTAAAGGTAGAAATACCACTACAATCCTATTTTAGACTTAATTCTCCTGGAGCTGGCCAGTTTGAGCATACCCTGATAATAGTAGAAAAAGGCGCATCCCTTCACTTTATAGAAGGTTGTTCTGCTCCTAAATACAGTGTGGTTAATTTGCATGCAGGCTGTGTTGAACTCTATGTAAAAGAAGATGGATATTTAAGATATTCTACTATAGAAAACTGGTCAAAAAATATGATGAATTTAAATACTAAAAGGGCAGTGGTAGATAAGAATGGTACTATAGAATGGGTGTCAGGCTCCTTTGGTTCTAAGGTTTCTATGCTATATCCTATGAGTGTATTGAGGGGAGAAGGGGCAAAGTCAGAATTTACCGGAGTTACTTTCGCTGGAAATGGGCAAATATTAGATACAGGAGCTAAGGTTGTTCACGCAGCACCCTATACTTCTTCTACTATTAATTCCAAATCTATTTCCAAGTCTGGAGGTCAAGCCATTTACAGGGGAGCTATAAAGGTAGCAGCTAATGCTCATCATTGTAAATCTACCGTATCTTGTGAATCATTGATGCTAGATGATATATCTCGTTCAGATACTTTACCAGTATTAGATATTTTAAATGATGAAGTAGATATTGGTCATGAAGCAAAGATAGGTCGAATTAGCGAAGAGGCTATTTACTATTTAATGACTAGAGGTATCAGTGAGGAAGAAGCAAAGGCTATGATAGTAAGAGGCTTTGTGGAACCTATTGCTAAGGAGCTTCCTTTAGAGTATGCAGTGGAGATGAATAATCTAATTAAGCTTGAGATGGAAGGCAGTATAGGGTAGGTGGTGATATAATGAGTGAAATACTAAAGAACATAAATAATATTCCAGTGAGAACTTGGAGATGGCTGGGAGTAAATGAAACTAACATAAAAGAAAATATGCCTGACCTAAAGGACTATAAGCTAGATCCCTTGACCATAAATAATGGAGAAGGATATAAGGTTATTGATATAAAGGAGAAAAATAGTGGCATAAGATTTTTTGAAAATAAAAAAGATATAGGTCTATCAGAGCCTTTGACAGAGCTAGCAAGTAAGGAGTTTAATTGTGGTTATCTTATAGAGGTGGATGAAAAGCAGAAGATAGAAGAACCTATTTTTATTGACTATAAAATGGATGGTAACAATCCCCAAGTAATTGATAATAATTTAATAATTGCTGAAGAAAATAGTGAGATTACTGTAGTAATGAAGTACTCTTCCAATAAAGGGACAGAAGCCTTTCATAATGGCTTAACTAAGTTGTATGCAAAAAAAGGGGCAGTTATTAATTTAGTTAAGGTTCAACTGATGGAAGATGACGGTATTCACCTAGATGCCATAGCGGCAGCAGCGGAGGAAGATGCAGAAATTAATTGTATTCTTGTAGAGCTAGGAGCAAAGAATAGTGTTACTAGTTGTAAAAATAATCTTCTTAACCTAAAAAGTAAAGCTAATATATATTCAATATATTTAGGTGATAAGTATAGAAAAATAGATATAAATTATGTGATGAATCATTTTGGCAGGAAATCAGAAAGTAATATAATAAGCCATGGCGCTTTAATGGATAAAAGCAGCAAGATCTTTAGAGGAACCCTGGATTTTAAGAAAGGTTCTAAAGAAGCTAAAGGTGTGGAAGAAGAATATGCTGTATTGTTAAGCAGCGGTGTAAGGAACAGATCGGTACCTTTACTACTTTGTGGTGAGGATGACGTAAAAGGACAGCATGCTGCTAGTACTGGAAAGATTGATGAAAACAAACTCTTTTATCTTATGAGCAGAGGTTTTTCTGAGCTTGAAGCAAAAAAGCTTATAATTGAGTCTGCTTTTAATCCCATAACAGAGAGGGTTCCTATAGGAGAAATAAGGGAGGAAATCTCTGAATACATTAGAAGGAGGATGGTGGATGTCTAGTAATTATCTTTTGGACTTTCCGGTGCTTAACCAAAAAGTAAATGGAAAGAGGTTAGTATATTTAGATAATGCAGCAACAACTCATAAGCCTTTAAGTGTTATTAAAGCTGTAGATGATTATTATAATTTATATAATGCCAATCCCCATAGAGGAGCCTATTATCTTAGTGTAAAATCTACTGAATTATATGAAGAGTCTAGACAAGTGGTTAAAGACTTTATTGGAGCTAAGGATCCTAGTGAAATTATTTTCACAAAAGGTGCTACAGAGTCTTTTAACTTGCTAGCCTATAGCTATGGCATGCACTTTTTAAAAGAAGGTGATGAAATAGTTATATCTATAGCAGAACACCATAGTAATTTAGTGCCATGGCAGATAGTAGCAAAAGCTAAGGGTGCAATCCTAAAGTATATGTATATCAATGAAGAAGGAATAATTCCTGAGAAAGAAATTGAAAGTAAAATAGGAGAAAGGACGAAAATTGTATCTGTTACCCATGTTTCAAATGCACTAGGTACAATTAATCCAATTGAAACTATTATAAAAAGAGCCCATGAAGTAGGAGCTATAGCCATAATTGATGGCTCACAAAGCGTGCCTCATATGGCCATTAATGTTTCAGACTTAGATGTAGACTTTCTAGTTTTTTCTGGACATAAGATGTTGGCTCCAATGGGGATAGGAGTTCTGTATGGTAAGAGGGAATTGTTAGAAGCCATGCCTCCTTTTCTCTATGGAGGAGATATGATTGAATATGTGACAGAGCAGGAAGCAGAGTTTGCACAGCTACCTCAAAAATTTGAAGGTGGAACCCAAAATGTAGCAGGTGCTGTAGGCTTAAGTGAGGCAATTAAATATATTAATAAGGTAGGCATGAACAATATTAAAGCTACAGAAAAGGCGCTTACCAGCTATGCCCTTATAAAAATGTCAGAGATTCCTTATATGACTATATACGGAACAGAGGATGTTAATAAAAAGTCTTCTGTTATATCCTTTAATATACAGGAAGTACATCCTCACGATGTAGCATCAATACTAGATGCTGATGGAATTTCTATAAGAGCTGGCCACCATTGTGCCCATCCACTTATGCAATTTTTAGGTGCCAATGCTACTTGTAGAGTAAGTTTCTATTTATATAACACCATACAGGACGTAGACAATTTTATTGATAGTATAAAAGCCGTTAGGAAGTGGTTAGGATATGGATCTTAGTTCAATTTACACAGAATTAATAATGGAACACAACTCGTCAAATCATAATAAAAAACACCTAGATTCACCGGATCTGATCCTTAAAGGCAGGAATCCCAGTTGCGGTGATGAAATTCAATTAGAATTAAAACTGAAAGAAGGAATTATAGAGGATGCCTCCTTTACAGGAGTAGGCTGTGCTATTTCTCAGGCCTCTACTTCTATGATGATTGACTTAATAAAGGGCAAAAATGTAGAGGAAGCAAAAAAGTTGATGAATTTATTTCTTGGCATGATAAAAAGAGAGATAACCGATGATGAACTTCTAGAAGAACTAGAGGATGCAGCAGCACTAAAAAATATTTCTAATATGCCTGCTAGGGTAAAGTGTGCTGTTCTATCCTGGCATACATTAGGAGAGTCTTTAGAATGATATTAACAATAAAACTACGAAGTTTGCTAATATAGAAACTTCGTAGTTTTATTATGGTAATATATTATAGGAAGTTACTTTATATTTATAAGGAGTGAAATTATGTTATCGAAAAGTTTGATAAAAGATGTTTTAGGCAGGGCTCTTAGTAGCGGTGGAGATTTTGCTGAAATATTTGTGGAAGATAAGATTTCAAATAGTTTAGCTATGATAGATGGTAAAATGGATGGAATAGTTTCTGGAAGAGATTTTGGTGTAGGTATAAGAATTTTTAAGGGCTTTAGAAGTATCTATGTATACTGTAACGATAGTTCAAGAACTTCTTTGCTTTCAAGTGCAGAAAAGGCTGCATCAGCCTTAGGACAACTGGCCGGTGATATTAGCCTTAATCTTACAGAAAGAATTAATCCTAATATACATCCAATACTCTACGTTCCTTCCAGTGTTGAAAATAGCCGTAAAATAAAGGTGATGAAGACAGCCTATGATGCTGCTAAAAATTATAGTGAGGAAATTTCCCAGGTACTAGTAAACTATATAGATTCAGATCAAAAAATTATGATTGCAAACTCTGAAGGTTTATTAACTGAAGACAGAAGAGTTAGGACAAGACTTTCTATTAGGTCTATAGCTTCTAATGGCGTGGAAAACCAGACCGGTTCTGAAGGGCCAGGAGCTGCTAAGGGATTTGAAATGTTTGAAGTGCTAGACCCAGAATATTACGGCGTTGAAGCTAGTAAATCTGCTGTAACCATGCTCCACGCTAGAAACTGTCCTGCAGGCAGGATGACAGTGGCTATTGAAAATGGTTTTGGCGGAGTAATTTTCCATGAAGCTTGTGGTCACTCCTTGGAGGCTACAGCAGTGGCTAAAGGAAATTCTGTTTTTGCAGGCAAGCTAGGGCAAAAAATTGCCTCTGACAAGGTAACGGCAATAGATGATGGAAGGGAAGCAGGACAATGGGGTTCCTTAAATATCGATGATGAGGGAACACCTACAAGGAAAAATATACTTATAGAAAATGGTATTTTAAAAAGCTATATGATAGATAAGCTAAATGGCAGAAGAATGGGTATGGAATCTACTGGTAGTGGTAGAAGGCAGTCTTATAGGTATGCCCCTACTTCTAGAATGACCAATACCTATATTGCTCCAGGACAGGATAGTGATGAAGATATTATAGCTTCCATATCTGAAGGTTTATATGCTAAGAAGATGGGTGGAGGTTCTGTAAATACAGTTACAGGAGAATTTAATTTTGCAGTAGCAGAAGGCTATCTTGTAAAAAATGGTGTGATTCAGGAACCAGTAAGAGGAGCTAGCCTTATTGGAAAGGGTGCCGATATATTAATGAAGATTGACATGGTTGGGAAGAATCTTGCTTGTGGGCAAGGAATGTGTGGTTCTGTTAGTGGAAGCATACCAACAAATGTAGGTCAGCCGTTAATTAGGGTTTCTGAAATCACAGTGGGAGGCAGATAATATGGATTTGATGGAATTTAAAAAGCTTTTATTTTCAAAAGCTGAAGAAAATGGCTTGGAAGAGTATGAACTTTTTTATAGCAAAGGTGAAAACTTTAGCATTAATGTATATGAAGGAGACATTGATAAATATAGTGTCAGTAGCAGTATGGGCCTTGGATTTAGGGCTTTAGTAGATGGAAAAATGGGCTACTCATACACTGAAAGTTTAGATGAGGAAAGTGTTGAATTTCTAGTGGGCAGTGTTATAGATAATGCTAGAAATATCGATAGTGAGGAAAAAGAAAATATTAATAATCTGCCCCAAGACTACAGTAAGCTTGAGACCTTTAATAAATCTCTAGAAAAGGTTGCTGCGGGAGAAAAGATAGATCTGGCTTTACAGTTGGAGAAAGAAGCAAAAAATGCTAGTGACAAAGTAGCCAGCATAAGATATTGTAGCTTGGGAACTTATACCGAAGAAAAAGGTATATTTAACTGTCACGGCATTGAGGCTATACACAAAAATAATTTTTTGTTTGCAGCGGTGACTCCTATAGTTAAAGAAGGGGAAAAAGCATATGATAATATGAGCTATATAATTGCAAAGGATATTGAGGAAGTAAATCCAGCCCTTCTGGCAAGGACTGCAGTTAAGGAAGCTCTTAGTAGGATAGGTGGAGAAGCAGTTCCTTCAGGAAAGTATAAGGTCCTGTTGAGAAATGATGTGGCTGCAGAAATCCTATCAACTTTTTCAGGGGCTTTTTCAGCGGAAAATGTTCATAAGGGACTGTCCCTATTAAAGGGTAAAGAAAATACTATTATAGGCTCTGAAAATTTAACCTTGGTAGATAATCCTTTATTGGTTGATGGATTGGCCTCCTGCCCTTTCGACGGTGAAGGTGTGGCTACTTATAAAAAATCCATAATAGAGAAGGGAAGGTTAAGGACCTTTTTGCATAATTTAAAGACTGCACAATTATTTGGACTTAAGACTACTGGAAATGCTTCAAGGCCATCCTATGCTTCAAGGATTGGAGTGGCACCAACGAATTTTTACATTGAAGCTGGTAAGGCTAGCTATGAAGAGTTGTTGGAGGAATTAAAGGAAGGGTTGCTAATAACAGATTTGGCAGGAACTCATTCTGGAGCCAATGCTATAACTGGTGATTTTTCTTTAGCAGCTAAAGGTTTTTATATTAGCCAAGGAAAAGTGGTAAAGGCAGTAGAACAAATCACTGTATCAGGCAACTTTTTTCAATTATTAAAAGATATATTAGCCATAGGCAAGGACTTAAAATTTACTTTACCTTCAGCCTCAAGCCATTACGGTAGTCCATCTCTTCTAATAAAAGAGTTAGCTGTAGCAGGAAAATAAAAAATAGAAAACTGTAACATTTTTCAAAAAAGTGAATATCCTATTAGTGTACACTGATTAAGGAGTGAAATAATGTCTTATTCAAACAGGGAGTTGTTTGCTAGGATTATTAGGTGTGAAGCTGGAGGCGAAGGGGATAATGGCATGAAGGCAGTGGCCACATGTATAATGAATAGAGTTAGAGTAACCTTCGGCGAATACCATAGAGTATGTCAAGGGGACATAAGGAAGGTTATTTATCAAAAGGGCCAATTTGACTGTATGCGTTCAATTTTAGGCGGTGTACCTAATCCCCAGACTATATGGGCTAACCCTCCTCAACAAATACACTATAATATAGCTGACTGGGCTTTGGCGGGGAATAGACTTTTTACAGTAGGAGCATCTTTGTGGTATTTTAATCCCTTTTCTCCATCTTGCCCCTGGACCTTTCCTTACAATGGTTCTGGAAGCTTTCAAGTAAGAGTGGGTGAACACTGTTTTTATAATCCCACTGAACTTTATGCCCAGACTTAATGTCATAAGCAATTTTTAGGAGGATATTTATGTACCAAGACTTTTCTGAAGAATGTCAAAACAATTCTCAAGTTCCTATGGAGGATTCAACAGATAAGAGAGCCTGCGGTTGCGGTGGCCCAATGCAACAGTGGCATATGCCAATGCAGGGGCCAGGAGTAATGCAAGGCCAAACGGCCATGCAGGGTCAAATGCCAATGCAAGGTCAGATGCAAACCCCTATGCAGGGACAAATGGGGGCGCCATCAATGCAAACTACTTACAACATAAATCAAGGAGCTGGAATGCCGGGGGTAACCCCTATTCCAACCACACAAGGAATGCAGCAACAGCCAGCAACAGGCCCTTCGCCAGTAGCAGGGGAAACTTTTTCACAGGCACCAGGTTCTCCTGTTATGCAAGGTATTGAATATATTCAAGGTTACTTAAGGACTTTTGTGGGAAGGTATGTAAAGATTGATTTTCTGGTGGGAACCAATTCCTTAGTAGATAGAGAAGGGGTTCTACTTGAGGTAGGTATCAGTTATGTAGTTTTAAGAGAAGCTCAAACTGATGATAATATAATGTGTGATATTTTCTCTATAAAATTTGTTAGAGTTTACTATTAACAATTTCATAATCTATGAATAAAAATAAGACATAAAGAATTATCTTTGTGTCTTATTTTTATTCATGCTATAATAATTACTATACATAAGTATCTTTCAAATACAAGGGATAAAAGGTGGGATGAGGTTTGAAAATAATGTTGGTAGCAGATATAGAATCTAAGTACATATGGGATTATTTTCAACCGGAAAAATTCCAGGATATAGATTTGATAATTTCAGCTGGGGATGTTAAGGCAGAGTATCTATCTTTTTTAGTGACAATGATTAAGGCTCCTTTGTTTTATGTGCCTGGAAATCATAATGACAAATATGAAATTAATCCCCCAGAAGGCTGTGAAAATATAGATGGAAAGCTGATTGCATATAAGGGAATTAGAATAATGGGCCTTGGAGGCAGTAAAAGGTATAATTTTGGGAAAAACCAGTATACTGAAAGAGAAATGAATGCAAGAATTAATAAAATGGCCCTTAAGCTTTGGTGGCATAAGGGGGTAGATATATTAGTAACACACTCTCCGGCATTAGGAATTGGTGATGGTGACGATTTACCTCACAAAGGTTTTAAATGCTTTTTTAAAATTTTAGACAAGTATAAACCAAAATATTTTATCCATGGCCATCAGCATTTAAGTTATGGATATCAACCTAAGAGAGTGAGAAAATATAAAGATACCCATGTAATAAACGCATATGAGTACTATATCTTAGACTACTAAATGAAATCCTTTTCCTTTTAAAGGTCAATTTTGTAAGGATATATTAAAAAGATTTTTCTCAGCCTGGCTGAGAAAAATCTTTTATTTTAATAAAGAAAAACAATAATCAATAATATCAATTGTAGTTTTTAAAGTCAATCCGTCTGAATCCAACAAGGAGTTTAACTCTACCACATCCATAGAGGATACTAGTCTAGTTTCTAAAACGGATTTAAGAATAGCCTTGGATTCTTCAACGGTTAATCCGTTGTCCACTGGTGTGCCAGTTCCCGGCACTAGAGTCTTGTCCAGTACATCTATATCAAAGCTTAGGTGGACATGACTTATATTTCTTTCCTTAAACTTGCTAACAACTTCACTTAAGGTTTTATCTATACCATGATTTTGAATATACTCTGTTGTCCATACATTTAAATTATGGGATTCTATAAAAGCCAATTCATCTTCGTCCAAGTCTCTGGCACCTATAAGAAAAACATTTTCCATTTCAACCTTTCTACCTTGGTAATAAAGATTTACCAGACTATCAAAACCATAGCCCATAGCAGCAGAAAGAGGCATACCGTGGATATTTCCAGTGTGACTAGTTTCATGGGTGTTTATATCCCCATGGGCGTCAATCCAGACAACACCTAGATCTTTAAAAAGTTTACTGGCGCCAGATACACTGCCTAAGCCTAGGGAATGATCACCGCCTATTACTAGAGGAAAACTACCTGCTTTTAGGGAGCAATAAACTGCATGGGCTAGATTGGTGTTTAAATCCATTATTTCTTTAACATACTTCATTTTCTTGTGGGAAGAATATTTTAAGCTTTCTTCTACATCTTTAACATATATATTTCCTAAATCATAAACAGTATGATCGTGATTTTCTATTACCCTTTCAATGTCATGAGCCCTTAAGTCGTTGGGGCCTAAATCTACACCTTTTTGATCGCTGCCCCAAAAAACAGGAACACCAATTAAATTAACAACCATTAAATCGCCTCCATATATACTATCATACTTTTATAAAGCTATATAATAAGTATTCCCGTATCTACAGAGGCTTATAATAAGATTCCTTTGCTATATATATCCTTTGTTAGACTGACTATCAGCTTCAACTCCTTCAACGAACCAGTCCATAGATAAGATTTCTCCATGGGAGAGAATTTCGTCACTTTCAACAACTAAATTGTTTTTATTATCGTAAATAGGCCCTGTAAAAGGATGAAAGGCAGAATCTTTTATCATTTTTTTCATTATTTTTATTAGTTTTTTCGTGTCTTCAGGTACTAAGTCGGCGGAGTAATATATATCCAATACACCGGCAGCCATACCCCACCAGAAGTTAATCATTTTAGTATCATTGCCGTAGATATCTATTAAGTTATTGATAGTATCATTTAAAACACTTCTGATAATTTTTTCGTAAAACATTCCCCAATTCCATATAGGTGCTGCCAAGTATTTGTCTGGTAAACCAGTTTTGCTATCGATACTTGATAGCATTGAGTAAACACCAAATTCCTTGGTAATAGGATGAGGGGAAAGTATATTATGATTAGAAATCATATCTACCTTAGAATTAACAAGCTTTTCTGTTGCAAGCTTGTTTCTATCTGGATTATGCCATTCGTTAGTCCAACTTACTAAAACTTTCACATAAGGATTTACAAGCTTGGCTCCTAAGGTGAAAGCGTTAATGGAACTTATCACTTCATGGGCTGGACTAGTAGCCACATAACCTAGTTTATTGTTTTTAGTCATAGAACCAGCTATAATACCGGTTAAGAATCTGGGCTCATAGGTTCGACCAAAGTAATTTCCAACATGAAGATAGGGTTGGTATTCTGAGCAATTAAAGAATTTTACATCTGGATTATCCATGGCACACTTTAAGGTGGCCTTTTTGAATATTGGGCTAGTAGTAAAAATCACATCATTACCTTTATCTACTAGGTCTTGTAAAAGATCATAGCCCTCCTCTATACTGGCAGGAAAGTTTTCAACATAAGAAGTTTCTATTTGATCTTTAAATACTCGCTCTACATGCTTTCTGCCAATTTCATGGGCATAGGTCCAACCTGAGGATTCAATAGTTTTGGAATAGACAAAGGCTACCTTTAATGTCTTCTTTGGTAATACCAGAGAGGTTATTGTGGAAATAACACTTGGAGCACTTATATTCTCCGGTGTAGTTTGTATATCTAGCTCAGGGTTTTTGATTTTGTATTCTAATTCTGTAAGGAGAGCCTTGATTTTAGGAACTATGACCTTTTCCTCAATTTCATCAGGAATGCCGTATATTCTAACAAACTCTAGAAATGCATCACCAGTGGTCAGTGGCAGTTTGTTACCACCCAGGTTCCTATAAAGCTCTCTAAAGGGCTTATATATATATATTTCAAAATGCTTATATTTTGTTTCTACTTCTGAAATAGTAGGATTATAGCTGTCTAGCCTTTTAAGGAGGCTATCAAAGCTTTCTGCCTTGGAAAAATAAATTGAAAATATCTTAGTTATTTTATTAAATTTTAAAAATCTATAATATATGCATATATCTGGGTCGTTCTTATCCATTTTTGGAATCAATCGTGTTACAGACCCAGGAATTGAATGGGCATCAAAGTACTTTAATACACTGACCCGTTTATTTCCTTCTACTACATAGAACCAATTCAAGTATTCATAAACCTTAATGGAGTGCTTTATCCCTTCTGTTAAATGAGCAGCACAAAGAGCCTTCCATTTATGATGAAATTCAGTGTTTTCTCCTAGTATTGGCATAAAGTTATTTGCAAAGGAAACACTTCTTAAATGGGAGTAGGTGCCTATAATCTTTTTTAATGGAATTTCAACTATACCTAAATCCACTTCAGAGACTATTTCTACATTTTTTAAGATTTCCTCTAGAGAGGGGAGATTCCCGTTTTGTCCTCTAGATAGGGATCTATTATAAGCTTTTAAGCCTATTTTTCTAGCACTGCTGTAATGAGAATCAGCTAGAGATTCTTTCATAGTTTCACCACCTTATAGCAATAAAGTTTCTTTAGCCTGCCTATAGATATTATAGCATAAAAAAACAAAGAAATTCGGAGAAGGTGAATTTCTTTGTCAAGGGTAGATTCAATTCATAAAGGCTCCTTGAACTATCAGTTCTGAGATAGAATATAGTTGCAAATAATGTAAATGCCATAAAAAAGGGCATCATCATGGGCAGTAAAGTTGCTGGAATGAAGAGGAGATTCACCAAGTCCATGGCCCTTTATACCTAGTCTAAAATGAACTGATGGCACAGCCTTTGCAAAATATGAAAAGTCTTCTCCAGCAAAAGTTGCTGTTAAGGCTTTAACCTTATCCTTTCCTAGGAGTTTTGAACTTGCAGTGATAAATTCCTTGCTTATTTTATCATCGTTAATTAAAGGTGGATATTCATCCTCAAATTTTACAGAATAACTACAGCCATATTTGCTAGCAAAATCTGCTGCCTTTTCTCTTATCACATTCCTTAACTGTGTCCTCAGGGAGTCATCAAAGGTTCTAAGGGTTCCCATAACTAAAGCTTCATCTGCAACTACATTTGGAGCATTACCACAATTAATTGAAGTTAAATTCAGTACATAGGGAGTAGAGGCAACTGAACTTTTATAGTTTTCCATGGTGTAAGTAAACTCAACTGCTGGTTTTAAGGGATTTATAGATAGGTCTGGCATAGCTCCATGGCCACCTTTACCTGTAAAAAGGATTTTGAAATCATCTACCGAGGCCATAGATGGTCCTGAAGTAGCCTCTATTGAACCTACTTCTAGACCGGGCCAAACATGGAAACCTACCATACTAGTTACCTTAGGATCTTCTAAAACTCCTTCATTTATCATTGGCAGTGCTCCACCACCATCCTCCTCAGCAGGCTGAAAAATAAACTTTACTGATTTATCTGTATTTAAATCCTTTAGCACCCTGGCTACACCTAGTAAAATAGCCATATGATAATCGTGGCCACAGCCATGAAAAACTCCATTAATAGGTAGGGCGTCCATGTCCGCTCTTATTCCAATACAGTCTGAACCTTCATTGAGAACAGCTACTACACCGGTATTAGCTAATGTTTTATAAGTTAAGCCTAAGGAGTCCAGGTAAGTTTGAATAATTTTACTTGTTTTATATTCTTCATTAGAAAGCTCGGCATTATTATGAAGGGTCTGTCTTATATCTTTTATCTCTTCTAATCTATTCCTTATTAGGGTTTTTAAATCCATTTACCTCACTCAACTTTCCTTAATTACTGCTTCCATTATACTAATAGCACTATCAATATCTTCCTTACTAACATTTAAGGCTGGGAGAAATCTTACAACATCTGCACCAGCAGTAATTAAAAGCAGGCCTTTTTCTATACACTTATTAATGAAAACTGAAGGATTTTCCTTAATTTTTATGCCTAAAAGAAGACCCATGCCTCTAATTTCTTTTATATAATCATATTTGTTTTTTAATTCTTTTAGTTTATTAAGGAAATATTGGCTTTTTTCCTTTACTGAAGCAATAACACCACCATCTATAAGTTCTTTAATAACGGTAGTAGCTACAGCAGACCCTAAGGGATTGCCACCGTAAGTACTGCCATGGTCACCATAGCTTAGTACAGAAGCCTTCTCATTGGTAAGGAAGGCTCCAATTGGGAAACCTCCACCTAGAGCCTTTGCAATGGCAGCCACATCTGGCTCTACTCCAAAGCTCTCATAGGCAAAGAGAGTTCCTAATCTTCCAATACCACATTGTATTTCATCAAATATTAAAAGGGCATCATATTTATCGCATAAATCTCTAGCAGCCTGTAAAAATTTTTTGTCTGCTACATTTACGCCACCTTCCCCTTGGATAGGTTCTATAATAAGAGCACATACATTCTCATTAAAAATGTATTTAAGAGATTGTATATCATTAAAAGTTACTTCTTTTACTGCAGGCAGTAAGGGTAAATAATCCTTTTGATACTTGCTTTGTCCAGTAACTGAAAGAGAACCTAAGGTTCTACCGTGGAAGGAATTATTCATGTGTAAAATAATATTTTTATTTTCTCCACCTTTAATTTTGCCATACTTTCTTGCTACCTTTAAGGCCCCCTCCACTGCTTCTGCACCGCTGTTACAGATAAATACATTTTGAAAAGAGCTATTCTGGCATAGTATATTTGATAGTTGTATATTATATTCATTCCAAAAGTAATTTGACACATGTATTAATTTACTGCTTTGATTGTTAATAGTATCAATAATTTTATCGTTACTATGGCCTAAACAATTTACAGCAACTCCTTGAACAAAATCAATATATTCTTTTCCATTACTGTCATAGACCTTGGAGCCTTTTCCTTCAACTAAGGTCATATCATATCTTTTATATGTAGCCATTACATGGTTACTATCCATTAGTAAACCTCCTTATTTCACAATTTCCGTTCCAGATTGAGTAAAAGTATCTAATATAAAGCTGTGTTCTTTTCTGCCGTCAATTAGATGAACTGCTTTTGTTCCTTTTTCAAGGGCATCTTGGCAGCATTGCATTTTAGGAATCATTCCTCCAGTTATTATATCTTCCTCTATGTATTTATTTATATCCTGACAGCTTAATTTCTTAATTAGAGAACTCTTATCATTAATGTCCTTATAAACTCCTTCTATATCGGTCATTATTATGAGTTTTTCTGCTTGTAAAGCACAAGCCACTGCTGCAGCAGCAGAGTCTGCGTTGATATTATAGCTATTTCCTAAAGAGTCGCAGCCTACAGGTGAAATAATAGGAATCAAATCAAGATCTAATAGTTGTAGAAGGAAATCCTTGTTTATAGATTCAACTTCTCCTACAAAACCAAGATCTATACGGTCCCCCTCATTATAAGAGAATTTTTTCTTTGCTTTAATAAGATTGAAATCTCTTCCGCTTATGCCTATGGCTTTTGCTCCCAGGCTATTAAGCTCAGCGGTTAGTTTTTTATTAACGCTACCGGATAGTACCATTTCTACAATTTCCATGGTATCCTTATCTGTTACCCTAAGACCGTTAATAAATTTACATTCAATATTTGCCCTTTTAAGCCATTTGTTTATAGCTGGACCACCGCCATGAACGATAACTAGATTTATTCCAAGAGATTTTAACAAGGCAGCATCAGCTAAAAAAGCTTTCTGAGACTCTGTGTTTTCCATTATACTTCCACCATATTTAACAACAAAGACTTTATTTTTATACAGTTTTATATGGGGAGTTAATTCTATAACTAGCCTATTAATATCTGGGGACATATTAAACCTCCTTCGCATTAAATGAGAACTACAACGTTGGTATTATTATAACACTTAACAACATTTATTCAATAAAGTTAATGAATTTTTATAAAAAGTATTGCATAATTATTTCTTTTCGTATACAATTTATAAATATACAATACAAGATAGGGTATGGATTTGGAAAAATATTAACAAGAGGTGATTCCTTTGATAAGAGCAGGAATAATAGGGTCTACTGGTTATGCTGGACAAATGTTAAGCTGGATATTACATAACCATCCTGAGGTGGATATAGTATTTCTTAATGCACATAGTAACGCAGGTGTAAAGTATAGTGATATATATGGCAATTTTTTTAATATTATAGATGATATAACAGTAGATATGAAGGAAGCAGAAAGTATGCTTTCTAAGATTGATGTATTGTTTATATCTTTACCCCATGGAAAGAGTTTTAGGCTGGTAGAAAAAGCTTTAAAGGCAGGGGTTAAGATTGTGGACTTAGGTGCAGACTTTAGAATAAAAAACATAGGAGAATATGAAAAGTGGTATGGTGTTAAACATGGATTAGGATCCCTACTGGAAGACAGTGTTTATGGACTTGTGGAGTTAAACAGGCATAGGATTTCTAGTGCTAGTCTCATTGCTAATCCAGGCTGTTATCCTACTGCATCTATTTTAGCTCTGGCTCCACTCTTGGCTAATAAATTGATAGATACAAATTCTATTATAATAGATGCCAAGTCAGGTGTATCTGGTGCTGGCAGAAATGCCAATGTAGCCAACTTGTTCTGTGAGGTAAATGAGTCTGTAAAAGCTTATGGCATTGCTAGTCATAGACATACACCAGAAATTGAACAGGAGCTAAGTAATATTGCTGAGGAAAGTTTAAATTTAACCTTCACTCCTCACCTGATCCCTATGAATAGAGGGATTATAGCAACTTGTTATAGTAAAAGCAAGGTAAATATAGATCAAGAAGCCCTAATGGACATATATAAGAAGTTTTATATCAGGGATTATTTTGTTAAGGTAGTAGACAGGGCACCAGAAACTAGACATGTTCGTGGTAGTAATTTCTGTCATGTGTATGTAAAGCTAGATGAGAGGACAGGAAATATAGTGGCTGTATCAGTTATTGACAATCTAATTAAAGGAGCAGCAGGCCAGGCGGTTCAGTGTATGAACTTAATGTTTGGCCTAGAAGAAACTCTTGGGCTAAATCTCGCTGCTATGATGCCGTAGTAGCGGTTTAGATAATTTTCCCCTTAACACTGAAAGTATTTTACTTTCAGTGTTTTTTTGAAAATATATTAATAATATTTAAGGAAAACGGTATCAAAATTATGATAGTATCAAAAATAATTGATATCATATTGAAAGTATGATAAAATTCACAATATATCTAGCAAAAGTTAATGGTAGAAGTTAGGATGTTTAGTAACTAAGCTACTATGCATAAATATTCATGTTTTAAATGAAATTGAAATGGAGGTATGGCAATGGGGAGTAATGTTGTACAAAAAATACTAAAGTCTCATCTTGTCAAAGGTAATATGAAAAAAGGTGAGGAAATCGCAATTAGAATAGATCAGACTTTGACTCAAGATTCAACAGGTACTATGGCATATCTTCAATTTGAAGCTATGGGTATAGATAGGGTAAGAACAAAAAGATCTGTAGCTTATATCGACCACAATATGTTGCAAGCAGGACCTGAAAACGCAGATGATCATTTATATATACAAACTGTAGCAAAAAAGCATGGCATATACTTTTCAAAGCCAGGTAATGGCATATGTCATCAAGTACACTTAGAAAGATTTGGTGTTCCAGGGCAAACCTTATTAGGTTCCGATAGCCATACTCCTACTGGCGGTGGAATTGGAATGTTAGCTATTGGTGCTGGTGGACTAGACGTTGCAGTAGCCATGGGTGGTGGAGAATACTATTTAAATATGCCTGAAATAATAAGGGTAAAGTTAACAGGAGCTTTAAAGCCTTGGGTTTCAGCAAAGGATATCATCTTAGAACTTCTAAGAAGACTTACAGTTAAAGGTGGAGTAGGTAGAATATTTGAATATAGCGGTGAAGGGGTTAAAAGCTTAACTGTTACCCAGAGAGCTACTATAACTAACATGGGGGCAGAGCTAGGAGCTACTACTTCTGTCTTCCCAAGTGATGAAAGAACTTTAGAGTACCTTAAGGCTCAAGGTAGGGAGAAGGATTTTCTGGAGCTGAAGGCTGATGAAGATGCTGTCTATGATGGAGAAGTAGAAATCAACCTTTCAGAATTAGAACCTCTAATTGCTTGTCCTCATAGCCCTGATAATGTAAAAGCTGTGAGAGAATTAAAAGGGACTAAGGTAAATCAAGTGGCTATAGGAAGTTGTACAAATTCTTCCTATATGGATATGATGAAAGTGGCATCTATTTTAGATGGCAATACTGTAGCGGAAGAAGTTTCCCTAGTTATTTCACCTGGATCAAAGCAAGTGTTAACAAGCTTAGCCAATAATGGTGCTTTAGAGGTCTTTATATCTTCTGGAGCAAGGTTGCTTGAAAGCTCCTGTGGTCCTTGTATAGGCATGGGGCAGGCACCTGCATCTAATGGAGTTTCTCTAAGAACCTTTAATAGAAACTTTGAAGGTAGATCCGGAACTAGATCTGCTGATGTATATTTAGTTAGTCCAGAGGTAGCTGCAGCTTCTGCTATTACAGGAGTAATAACAGATCCTAGAGATTTAGGTGAAGACCATGATATTAGTATGCCAGATCAGTTTATTATTAACGATAATTTAATAGTGGCACCAGCGGCAGATGGCAGTGAAATAGAAGTAAAGAGAGGGCCTAATATTCAACCTTTCCCTAAAGCTAAGCCCCTTTCTACAAAAGTAGAAGGTAAAGTCCTTACAAAGGTAGGCGATAATATTACTACAGACCATATAATGCCTTCAAATGCTAAGTTGCTTCCTTTTAGATCAAATATTCCTTACCTGGCTGATTATTGCTTGGTTCCCTGTGACAGTGAGTTTCCAAAGAAGGCTAAGGAAAACGGTGGCGGTATAATAGTTGGAGGTTCCAACTATGGACAGGGATCTAGTAGGGAACATGCTGCCCTAGCTCCCTTGTATTTAGGAGTTAAAGCTGTAATGGCTAAATCTTTTGCAAGAATACACAGGGACAATTTGATCAACAATGGAATAATACCTTTGGTATTCCTTAATGAAAAGGACTATGATAGTATTCAGCCTAATGATGAGCTTATTATAGAAGATGCTGTTAAGCAGGTTGAAAAGGAAAAGGTTATAGTAAAAAATCTTACTCAAAACACAGAATATGAAATGGCTCTAGTTGTAACAGAAAGACAAAGAAAGATGCTAAAATTAGGAGGCCTATTAAATATGGTTGTGTCACAAGAATAAGTATAGTATGCAATAAGTCAAGTTTAGGCTTGGCTTATTGCTGTATAGTAATAAGGGAGGCTATTTTTTATGAAGAAAGTTAGAATTGCAATTTTGGGTCTAGGAAATGTAGGTAGCGGAGTATGGAAGATACTTAATACAAATAGAGAAGAAATTTCTATAAGATCCGGCTATGAAATTGAAGTGGCTAAAATTCTTGTAAGAAATAAAAATAAGGCTAGAGATGTAGACGTTCCTGAGGAAATTCTTACAACAGACTTTAATGAAATATTAGAGGATGACAGCATTAGAATTGTTGTTGAACTTATGGGTGGCATAGAGCCTGCTAAGGATTATATACTTCAAGTTATCAGCAGGAAGAAACATGTAGTAACTGCTAACAAGTTTGTATTGGCTACTCAAGGTAAGGAGCTTATGGATGCAGCAAAGAGAGAAGGAGTAATGCTATACTTTGAGGCCAGCGTAGCCGGTGGAGTTCCTATTATCAACACAATAAGCCAGAGTTTAACAGCAAATAAAATAGAAGAGATATTTGGAATAATTAATGGCACAACAAACTTTATATTGACAAAAATGTCCCAAGAAGGTATGGAGTTTGATGAGGCTCTTAAACTGGCACAAGAATTAGGTTTTGCTGAAGCAGACCCTACTTCAGATATAGAAGGTTACGATGCTATGTATAAATTGGGCATATTAAGTGAGCTATCCTTTAACTGTGCCCTAGACGTAGATTCAATCTATAGGGAAGGTATAACTGGAATTACTGCTAAAGATATACAATATGCTAAGGAATTTGGATATACTATTAAGCTATTGGCTATAGCCAAGGAAAAAGACGGAGAATTAGAGCTTAGAGTACATCCGGCCATGATTTCTTCTAAGCATCCATTAGCTAACGTAAATGATGCCTTTAATGCAATTTTCATTAAAGGAAATGCTGTAGGGGACTTAATGTTCTACGGAAAGGGAGCAGGAGACCTACCTACAGGTAGTGCAGTAGTTGGGGATATTATATCTATATTAAGGAACGACATAGATGACTATACAGCTCCAGCAACTAGAGAAGCCAATTCCCAGCTTAAGGTTCAAAGTATGGATGATACTGAATGTAAATACTATCTAAGATTTGAAGTTTTAGATAACCCAGGAACCTTGGCAGATATCTCCTCCATTTTCGGTAAAAATGGGGTGAGCTTGGCTAGTGTAATTCAAAAGGGTAAAAATGAAAAGGAAGTACCTTTAGTGTTTATTACTCACAAAACTTTAGAAAAGAATATAAATGAAGCAATAAAAGAAATTAAGAAGTTACCTACAGTAATTAATGTAGAAAACATTATACGAGTAGAAAAAATTTAAGGGGGGCTTTATTTGAAATATATAGTTATCCTTGCAGACGGAATGGCAGATTATAAAATTGAAGAACTAGATAACAAAACTCCTATGCAGTACGCCAATAAAAGAAATTTCGATTACCTTGCCTCAAAAGGGCAGGTAGGCTTAGTAAGCACTATACCGCAAGGAATGCCTCCAGGAAGTGATACAGCTAATTTAGCTGTAATGGGTTATAATCCAAAGCTTTATTATACTGGCCGATCACCCTTTGAAGCAGCCAGTATGGGTATTGAGCTAAAGGACACAGATATAACCTTTAGATGCAATGTAGTTACCTTATCTGAAGCTGAAAACTACAAGGATAGGCTTATGCTAGATCACAGTGCAGATGAAATAACTAGCAAGGAGGCAGCTATTTTAATTGAAGATTTAAAAAAGGAACTGGAGTCTGAAGTAATGAAACTTTATCCAGGAATTAGTTACAGACATCTTTTGGTCTGGGATAAGGCACCTTCAGATTATACTCTAACACCCCCTCATGATATTATCGGTAGAAGGATTGAAGAATATTTGCCTACTGGTAAGGATAGTGGAATATTACTAGAGATGATGGAGAAAAGTGTGGCTATACTGGAAAAGCACCCTATAAATCTAGATAGAATAAAAAGAGGTTTAAAACCAGCAAATTCAATCTGGATCTGGGGTGAAGGTAAAAAGCCTCAGCTTACAAAATTCTCTGACAAATATGGAATAAAGGGAGCAGTTATATCTGCAGTAGATTTAATTAAAGGAATAGGAAAGTGTGCTGGCCTAGACGTTATAGAAGTAGAAGGAGCCACAGGCAATGTACACACTAATTATACTGGAAAGGCAAAGGCAGCCTTGGAAACCTTGAATAAAGGCAATGATTTCGTCTATATTCATATTGAAGCTCCTGATGAGTGTGGACACAGAGATGAAAGAGATAATAAGGTAAAATCAATAGAACTAATAGATGAAAAGATTGCAGGTTTTTTAAAAGAAGAATTAGATAAAGCTTCTGTAGATTATAAAATTATGGTTTTGCCGGACCATCCAACACCTTTAGCGCTGAGAACTCATACCAGTGATCCGGTACCATTTTTAATATATGACAGTACAAAGGTTAAAGAAAATCCTTATAACTTTGATGAAGATGGGGCCGCTGAGTCTGGCTTACTCTTCCAAGAGGGCTATAAGTTGATGGATTATTTTATTGGGGAGTGATTTTATGTCAGTATTATATAAAAGTACTAGAGGTAATGGAGAACTTATTAGTTCAAGCCAAGCAATAATTGCTGGAATTGCGCCAGATGGAGGTCTTTATGTACCAAATGCTATTCCAAAACTTTCTGTAGACCTAGGCTCCATGGTTAAGATGAGTTATAGGGAAGTTGCATACACAGTAATGAAGGAGTTCTTTACAGACTTTACTGAAGAAGAACTAATGAATTGTGTCAATAAGGCTTACGATAAGAAATTTGACCATGAGGACATTGCACCTTTAAGAAAGTCATCAGGAGCATATTTCTTAGAACTTTTTCATGGACCTACTATAGCTTTTAAGGATATGGCTCTTTCAATTTTGCCTCATCTCCTTACTACATCGCTAAAAAAGCAGAATATAAATAAAGAAGTAGTTATTCTTACTGCTACTTCAGGGGATACAGGCAAGGCAGCCTTAGAAGGTTTTTCAAATGTAGAAGGTATAAAAATAATAGTATTTTTCCCGGAGAATGGAGTTAGCCAAATTCAAAAGCTTCAAATGACAACTCATGAAAGTTCTAACTCTTATGTAATTGGTATAGATGGAAATTTTGATGATGCTCAAAATGGAGTTAAGGCTATATTTAATGATGAGGAATTTAAGAAGGAGATGGAGCTAAACAATAGGATGTTTTCTTCTGCCAACTCTATAAATATAGGAAGACTAGTTCCTCAGGTAGCTTATTACTTCTATGCTTATTTGACACTAGTAAGAAAAGGTGACATTGCCTTAGGAGATAAAATAAATGTAGTTGTTCCTACAGGAAACTTTGGTAACATACTAGCAGCCTACTTAGCTAAAAAGATGGGCTTAGCTATTAATAAGTTAGTTTGTGCTTCAAACGAAAATAAGGTCCTATATGACTTTATAAACACAGGAGTTTATGATAAGAGAAGGGAATTTGTTTTAACTTCCTCACCATCTATGGATATATTAATCTCCAGCAATCTTGAAAGATTATTATACTTTATTAGTGGAGAAGACTCTAAGAAGGTGACAGCTTTAATGAATAGCCTTGTCACTGAGGGCTGCTATGAAATAGATGATTCTATGAAGGCAGGCTTAAAAGATCTCTTTGGAGCCTATGCTTCAGAAGAGGAAACCTTTGAAGCTATAAGACAGGTTTTCAAGGAAGAACAATATTTAATAGACACCCATACTGCTGTAGCCTATACTGCCTACAAAAAGTATCTAGAAGAAACTAAGGATAAAACTACTACTGTTATTGCTTCAACTGCAAGCCCTTATAAGTTCAACAGTGCTGTAATGGGAGCTGTTGATTCAAAGTATAAGGAAGTAGACGAAATAGCTTTAATTAATGAAATGTGTAAATTAAGCGGAGTAGATATACCAAAGGCAGTGAAGGATATAGAAAAACGACAAGTACTACATAAAAAGCTTTGCTCTAAGGACCATATGAAGAAGGTAGTTAAGGAAATTATTTTTAAAAACTAAAGGACTTTAATCCTTCTTAAGATATATAAAAAATAGCCTCAATCTTTGTGTTGAGGCTATTTTTTATATTATTTGTATTTGATATTAAAACCTATTTACAACTACTTATCTTCAGTAATTACTTCTGTAGCTTCTTCAATAAGTCCTTCAGATTTTGGGGTTTCCTCAGCTTCTTTTTCCTTATTTTTAGCTGTTAAATATTCTGGTAATTGTAGGCCAGCCATATTAAAAACATCTTCGAAAGGTGGTATAGATTTTAACATTCCAGAAAGGAAATTGGCAGTGGTTGTATTACCTTCCTTGCCCCCTCCATTCATAGAGTCCCAAACGGTGATCTTATCTATCTTAATGTTCTTAATAGCTTCTACCTGAAGTTTAACTATATCTTCAAGCTTATCGGCAATCATCATAGTAACAGCATCCTGTGGATTGTTACCAGCAGCTGCAACTAGCTTGCTGTAACCTTCAGCCTGCTTTTCAAGAATTTCTAACATACCCTTAGCTTCAGCCTGCATTTTGAAAAGTATGGCGTCTGCTTCACCTTTGGCTTTTCTTCTTATAGTTTCTGCCTCAGCTTCAGCATCAATTTGAGCTTTTTCCTTCTCTATTTCAGCTTGTACAATAACGTCAGCAGTTTGAGTAGCTCTTTCTTTTTCAGCACGAGCTCTTTCAGCAGCTTGCTCTGCAGAATATGATTCTTCTAGAGCTTTAGCAGCTTGTACTTTTTCCGCAGCTACAGCTAATCTATTAGCTTCAGCTTCCTTTTCTCTTCTTTGTGCTTCAGAATTAGCTACAGTTATCTTGGCTAAGTTTTCACCTTCAACAGCCTTGGAATTAGCTTCAGATACTTTAATTCTTTGTTCCATTCGAGCGTTAGCTTCACCTATAGCACCGTCTCTGTCCTTTTCAGCAACACTTTTCTTTGCGTCATTAATAGCCTTTGCTGCAGCTTCTTTTCCTAGAGCGTCTATGTAGCCGGATTCGTCTTGAATGTCTGTAATATTAACGTTGATAAGTTTCAAACCAATTTTATTAAGCTCTGCTTCTACACATTTTGAAACATTAGATAAGAACTTATCCCTATCTGTGTTTATTTCTTCAATTTCCATAGTAGCAATAACTAATCTTAATTGTCCAACTATAATATCCTTTGCAAGATCTTGAATATTTCTAAGGTCTAATCCTAATAATCTTTCAGCAGCATTTGGCATTACTTCAGGGTCTGTGGAAATACCAACAGTAAACCTTGAAGGTACGTCAACTCTAATATGCTGACGGCTTAAAGACTTTGTAAGATTTACTTCAATTGATAGCGGAGTTAAGTCAAGAAATTCATAGCTCTGTATAATTGGCCAAATAAAAGCTGCTCCACCATGAATACATTTTGCGGAAGGATAGTCTCCATTTTTTCCGGCACCAGTTTTACCATAGATAACTAAGATTCTGTCCGATGGACATTTTTTGTACCTAGATAATAGTGCAATTATCGTTGTAAATAATGCTACAGCTATTATGGTTATAATGATAATAAAATCCATGTTATACCTCCTGTATTGATGATATTTTTCTAACCAGTAAGTACTGGTTATCAACTACTTCAACTACAGTAACCTTTTCCCCAGTAGGGATGGCATCACCATCTGTTACTGCATACAGCTCTCTCAGTACTCCTTGTACCTTGGCCATAACCTTACCTTTGTCTTGGCCATTAGCTGGTATTGTAAGATAAACTTTTGCCTCAGTATTTATTGCAGTGCTTAAATCCATATTTCCTTCTTCCGTCATCCGGCTGAAGAAATAGTATAATCCACTAATTATTAGGACCAATACAGAGCCGATGATAGTAGAAAGAATGATAGTAGTTATAGGATTAAAATCATTGTTAGTAAATACTATTCCAGACCAAGAAAAAACTGTGAAAAATACTATAATGTTTCGAATAGTTAAGACTCTAAAACTTGCGGAGCCGGATAAGTGAGAATTGTCATCTAGGTCTAGATTATCTACATCAAGGTGGGAGTCACCTAGATCCATATCATCACATCCGTCGAAATCTAAATCAGAGCTGTCAAAGTCAATTACTCCTATGAGAGTCAGCAAGGTTTGAATAAGGAAAAGAACTGTAAAAGGAATAGCTAGAAACCAGTAAATTTTAAGATCAAAACTTAAACCGTTCCACCATTCATTCAATAAAACCCCTCCTAATACTGTTTGTTACTATTATAGTTATACTTCTATTTTACAGGTAAAATAGAAAAAGGACAATACTTTGGAGTATTATATAATTTTGACACTAATCATGTTATGAGGATAGAAAAAAATAGACTATCATTATAGTCTATTTTAATAGATACTTAAATATTAACTTATATGAAAAATTTTATTAATCTATTGATGCTATAAATAGTTCTTGATTTGGATATATGGTGTAGTTTTTTATGTCGTTGTCCTCTACTATAATCCTTAAGGCAAGATTATAGTCAACATCTGGCATGTTTTCTGCCACTATATTTGAAAGGCTATCTCCTGACTTAACCTTGTATATGCTACCTTCAGATAGGTAGCTTTCAGGTAGCTTGATCTTTATGCCTTCTTTTATAGCTGAACTACTATCCAAGCCGTTTATTTCTAAAATAATTTTACTGGCTACTTGAACAGGACAAGTATCATGGTAATTTTTAGCAATTGATTTTAGAGTATCATTTTTCTTCACAGTATAAGTTAATAAGTCGCCAATTCTATTAGTAATGGAATTCAAAGCAGTATTGCCTTCTGATTTCTCCTGATTTTGGCTCATAGTTTCACTGTCTTCATCTTTTTTATCATCTGTTGATTCCTTATCTGAATCTTCATCCTCATCCTCATCCTCATCCTGAACTTCATCTAACTGATTAGAAACTTTTATTATATCATCTGCTTGAATATAGAGTTGGTCGCCAATTTTAATAGTATCTGAGGTTAAAAAATTATCATTTTTAATAATTTCTAAGGCTTCAAAATAATCATAGCCTTCCATGAATCGAGCAATAATAGAAGAAAGGGAATCGCCAGTTCTAACAGTATATTTTATGCCCTTGTTTATATATTTTTCTGGTATTTTTATTTTTTTCCCTTGACGAATTTTGCTGGAGCTACTTAGATTGTTTAGTCTAAGTATAGCTTTTGATAAAACTGGCACAGGGCAGTTATCTGAATATTTTTTACAGATATCTTTTAAAGTTTCATCTTCTTCTACAGTGTAAATAATATACTTTTCATCAATATCTTCCATATCATTGTTAAATACGGCATCGTCAGAAGAATCTTCTGGATTTGAATCTAAGATATTTTCATCACTTTCTTCGCCATCTATTATTAAAGGATTGCCATTATTATTAGAATTAGAAGAATTATTATCAGCTACTTTTTTAACAGAGTTATTGTTTTGAGACATAGTTATTACAGAGTTATAGATGCTCCAACCGCTTATAAGAATTCCTATTACTAATAAAACTACTAATCCAATTTTTTTGTTTTTCTTCATTTGATCACTTCCTTTACCTTCATCTACCATAAATTATTGACAAGGTAAGGAAATTTATACAAGAATTTTTGAATTTTTTAAAAAATATCTAGATCTTGTAGGGTAAATATAAAAAAGTTGTCTTTATTTTTTACATAGTCGTAAACCTTTTGTTCATAACCGGCTTTACTAAATAAGCAATAATACTTATTTTTGTACTTTAATGTTTCAGATTTCTTAACTAGGTTTTCTAAGACCTCAAGGGATGTTAAGCTTTGGCTCCACTTGCATTCACCAACTATAACCTTATCATAGCTAGTGGCTACAATATCTAATTGTGAGGGCTTGCGAAGAGTTGGATTATAGCCAATCCAACTGCCTATAGTTTCAAATACGAAAGGTAATTTATATTCAGCATTTAACCTTTTTAGAAATTCCATTGAAATCTCTTCAAAAACATAGCCAATATGGCTATTTAAATCTCTTCTAATTTTATTTTGGATCAAATAACTTATCATGTTCATATCAATTAAACCACGATTTTTATAAACAAATCGATACCAGAACCTAAAGAAGTTATCTTCTAGCCTATTGAAAGTCCAAGGACTAACTATGCTTTTACCAACAGACCTTCGGCGGCTAATAATATTTAAATTTTCTAATTTCTTAATCATCAAAGTTAAATCTTCACCGGTAGTAACCTTTTTATTATGAAATCTTTCTAAGTTATAGTCTCCTTTAGAGAGTAAGGATAAAATTCTATTAGCAAAGTTAAGATCCTCGATTTGAGCTTTCAAATAGTTTTCAGGCTCATTGTACAAGTAAGAGCTTTTATTTAAAATAAACTCCATAAGATTTGATTCATAATCTTTGCTGTAATCAAATTGTATTAAATATTGAGGTATACCACCTAGAGTGGAGTAATAGATAACTTTTTCTTCAATTGAAAGATGGGGGAAAAACTGAGAACATTCAAAAAAGCTAAAGGGTTCAATTTTAAATTGAGCAGTTTGCAAGCCATAAAGGGAGCTTTTAGGATTAAGAAAGGTCTTTTCCATAAATCCATTAGCAGAACCGCTAATTATGAGAAAAATCTGACTTTTTTTAAAAAAGATTTCTATGGCTTTTTTTAATTGGGATAGAAATAGGGGAGTATTTTGATCTATATATGAAAGTTCCTCTAAAACAAGAACTAATTTTTTATTGCCGCTATTATCAGCGATAGTTTTTAGGCAATCTTCCCAACTGTTAGCTGGGGGACTTTCTTCATCAAGGTTAAAGAAATTACATATTAACTTATGAAAATTCTCCATGGAAGCTTCTTCGGTGTTTTCATCAAGACCGTAATAGAGGCTGTATTTATCTTTAATAAACTCCTTTATAAGAGAACTTTTACCAACTTTTCTCCGGCCGTATAAGATTATTAATTGAAAGCCTTCTCTGCTATATAATTTGTTTAGTTGTTCTAACTCGAAATTTCTTCCAACAAACATAAGTTTAGCACCTCCAAAAGGGATTCCTTACTTATATAATATGATAAGAAACATTTAATATCAATTTATAACATAATTATCTATATTTTTTAATATTCTTGTCTTAACTAAAAGTGAAAGAGATTCATTATGTAAGGTGATAGAATAGGTAAGAAGATTGCTGGTAGTAAATTGGCTACCTTGATCTTTGTTAATCCAAGCATATTTAAAGCTAGTCCAATAATTATTAGACTTCCGCAGGCCTCCATATTTAATTTTACAGCCTCTGTCATTAAGGGCAATAGAAAGGCTGATCCTAAAGTGATGGAACCTTGATAAACTAATACAGCAAAGGCAGATAACATAACTCCAACACCTAGTGTAGAAGTAAAGATTATGGAACTAATGCCATCTAGTATAGACTTGGAAAAAAGAATTTTATGATCATTTTGCACGCCACTTTGCAAGGAGCCTACAATTGACATGGCACCTACACAAAAGAGTAAGCTAGCACTTACAAAGCCTTCGGAAATTTTGCTCTTGCTCTTACTAAATCTAGCTTCTAATTTGTCCCCTAGGTTTTTTAGTCTTTTATCTAGGTCTATACCTTCACCTATAAGAGAACCTAAGGACATGGAGATAATTACAAGCAAGATGTTCTCAGCCTTTAAGGCACCTTGTATACCAATTAATAGTACCGATAATGAGACACCTTCCATAATTGTTTTGTTAAATCTGTCGGAAATACCGCCTCTTAACAACAAGCCTAAAGTAGAGCCCACTATAATAGCAAAAAAGTTAACAAAAGTTCCTAACATCTCTATAAGCCTCCAATTCTAAATACTATAATAACTATTTTACATCAATGAATTAATAAGTCAATATGACAAAAATCTCCTTCTTATCCAGCTAAGAAGGAGCTTAAAAAATATCTTTATTGAAATTCTCTACTGCTATGGTGCAGTGATTTTTTATGCCTTTTTACTAGTTCTTTTTATTAGCTTAGCAATCTCATTAATAAGAAGAGGCATTACAGAAAGTACTGCAACAATAGCCCAATCTTTGCCGTTTAAGTCAAAGACATTGAAAACATTCCTTAAGAAAGGTACTGTTATTACAATATCTTGTAGTAATATACCTATTAAAACTGCTCCAACTAAGTATTTATTACTGAAGAAGCCTAGTTGGAATATAGACTTTTCAGGGTGCCTCATATTAAAGGAATGGAACAGTTGGGATACACTTAGTACTACGAAGGCCATTGTTCTTGCGTGCCTTAAAGCATCTTCAGGTATATTTGCAGGGAAGATAGGGAAGAGTGTTTCAGCACCAGTATACATCCTTGCACCAATAACAAAGGCTATTAAGGTTAATAGGCCTATTAGCAATCCGTTAAGTATAACTTTAACGCCACCACCATGAGCAAATAAGCTTTCATTTGGATCTCTTGGCTTTTCTTTCATTACATCCTTATCACTAGGGTCCATTCCTAAAGATAGGGCTGGAAGAGTGTCAGTAATAAGGTTAACCCATAGAATGTGAATAGATAGTAATGGAGCTTCCCAACCTAATAGTATGGCAAAGAATAAAGCAACAATTTCACCAGCGTTACAGGATAATAGGAATAGTACAGATTTCTTTATGTTATTAAATATGTTTCTACCTTCTTCAATAGCAGCAACTATAGCAGAGAAATTGTCGTCAGTTAGAACCATATCCGATGCACCTTTAGCAACGTCGGTACCAGTAATACCCATAGCTACACCGATGTCTGCCATCTTAAGTGAAGGGGCGTCGTTAACTCCGTCACCGGTCATTGATACAATATTTCCCTTTTCCTTAAAGGACTTAACTATTTTAACCTTATGCTCAGGAGAAACTCTAGCAAAAACTCTTAAGTCATCTATTTTAGCTTTAAGTTCTTCGTCGCTCATTTTATCAAGTTCTGTACCAAAGATTGCTTGAGATTCATCCTCTGCTATACCTAATTCTTTAGCAATAGCAAAAGCAGTGTTTTTATGGTCTCCTGTAATCATTATAGTCTTAATTCCAGACTGTTTACAAAGAGTTATGGAATCCTTAACTTCCTCTCTAGGTGGGTCAATCATACCAACTAGACCTATGAAAGTTAAATCTTTTTCAAGGGTATCTATTTCAACTTCAGTATTATTAATAACTTTATAAGCTCCGCCTAAAACTCTTAAGGCATCATCAGACATGGCGTTTGAACTGCTCATAATATTAGCCTTAATATCATCTGTTAGGGGAACAATCTCACCATTAATATAAGCCTTGCTACAAATATTTAAAAGGTTGTCGATAGCACCCTTGGTCATTACATAATATTCATTATCGTACTTATTTACTGTAGTCATCAATTTTCTGTCGGATTCAAAAGGGATTTCATTAACTCTTCTATAGGTCTTATTTAATTCATCTGTAGTTATATTAAATTTAACTCCCATTTCTAGTAAAGCAATTTCTGTAGGGTCTCCAGTTTTTGAAGTAGGAGTGTAGGTAGCATCATTACAAAGCATCATGTTTTCTAGAAGGAGCTTATGGCTTGGAATATTAATATCCATCGTACTTATAGGACTTAAAACTCCATCAACATAATACTTCATTACTGTCATTTTATTTTGTGTAAGAGTTCCAGTTTTATCAGAACAAACTATGTTAACAGAACCTAATGTCTCAACAGAAGGTAACTTTCTAACAATAGCATTTTTCTTAATCATTTTTTGAACACCTATGGCCAGAACAATAGTAACAATAGCGGCCAAGCCTTCAGGAATAGCAGCAACAGCTAAGCTTATAGCTATTAACAACATTTCAAGGGGAGGATTGCCTCTTAAAATTCCAATAAGGAACATAAGTATACAGATAACAATGGCGCCAGCACCTAAAAACTTACCAAGTTGAGCTAATTTTTTCTGAAGAGGGGTAAGCTCGTTTTCTTGCTCGTCTAGCATCTTGGCAATTTTACCTATCTCTGTATTCATACCGGTTCCAACTGCAATACCAACTCCACGACCATAAGTAGCTAGGGTAGACATAAAGGCCATGTTCTTCTGATCTCCAAGAGGAGTATCTTCCGCATCTAAATTAATACTTGCATCCTTGTCTACAGGTACAGATTCTCCTGTTAAGGCAGATTCTTCTACCTTTAAATTTGCTGTTTCTATAAGTCTGATATCGCAGGGAATATACCTTCCTGCATCGATAATTATAATATCTCCAGGGACTATTTCTTCAGATTGTATCTCCAACAATTCTCCATTTCGCTTAACAATAGCCTTAGGAGTTGATAATTGTTTAAGAGCTTCCAAAGATTTTTCAGCCTTAGATTCTTGAATTACACCAACTACTGCGTTGATTAGAACCACCACTCCAATAACTATAGCATCACTTGGCTCATCTAATATTACGGAAATTACCGCCGCTGCTAGTAGTATGTAGATTAGTACGTCGTTTAATTGGGCTAACAACATTTGAAGAATTGTTTTTTTCTTTTTACCCTTTAATTTATTCAGCCCATACTTTTCTTGTTTTTTGGCAACTTCTTCTGTAGTTAGACCATCTTCTACGTTTGTGCCAATTTCATTGATTGCTGATTCCTGAGATTTCATAAACCACTTCATAATAACACCCTTTCTTAACCTATATTTTTTAAGATTTTCTTGGATTATTTTTTGGTAATTTAGAGTTATGGACTAAAAAATATCAAAAAAAGCCTTTGTCTCACAATAATTTCTAGTGAAACAAAGGTCTTGCTATCTCAAGAGTAAAATTTAAGTTTAAAACTTAAATTTATTTACATGAGCTAACTATCCGGGCTTACGCCGTCATGACGAATAGTTAAAGACTAGCGCCTAGCTACTCCCCTTTCACAGAAATTATAACATATAGTGGAAAAATAATCAATATTTATATATCTATATCATGACACTAAAAAATAAAAAAAATACAAGAATTAGATTTTTAAAAAGGAGGTTTTTTTATCCTTTTCTGTTGACATTTTTGGAAGAATTGCATACAATGAACATATGAACAATTATTCATATGAAAATAGAGGTGAAGATATGGGAGAAAAGTGTAATTTAGATATTTGTGCCAGTACAGTTATACACCAAGAGGTAATAGACAAGGTAAAAGATCATATACCAGATGAAGAAATTCTTTATGATTTATCAGATTTATTTAAAGTCTTTGGAGATACTACAAGAATAAAAATACTATGCGCTTTGTTTCAGGCTGAGATGTGTGTATGTGACATTGCTGCCTTATTAAATATGACGCAATCAGCTATATCTCATCAATTGAGAGTTTTAAAGCAGGCTAGATTAGTTAAATTTAGAAAGGAAGGTAAGGTGGTTTATTACTCCCTAGATGATGACCATGTTAAGAGTATATTTGATCAAGGGCTAAACCACATATCAGAGAAAAGATAATAGCTGAAATGGGGGATTTCATGTGGCTGAAAATAAAAAAATAGATAACAAAAGTAAATTAAGAAGAAAATTTATATTAGAAGGTTTAGATTGTGCTAATTGTGCTAGTAAAATTGAGGAAAAGGTTGCTACTTTAAGTGGAATCCAGTTAGCCAATGTTAATTTTCCTACTAAGACCTTAACTATTGAAATAGAGGAAGATCTTGAAGTAAAAAATATTAGAGATATGATAGAAAGAATTAATGAAATAGTAAAAATCCACGAACCTGACGTAGAAGTAATTGAATTACCAAAGAAGGGTTCTCATAAAATCAATGAAGTAGAGGAAGAGGGAAAGGATGAACTGGTAAGGCTAGTGCTAGGGGCTTTCCTTTTTGTACTAGCTCTTGTTTTTGACTTTCCTAAGTCCTTAGAATTAATGATCTATCTAACCAGCTATATAATTGTAGGGGGAGAGGTAGTTTTAAGAGCTGGCAGAAATATACTAAGAGGACAAGTTTTCGATGAGAATTTCTTAATGGCTATAGCTACCATAGGGGCTTTTCTAATTGGAGAATATCCTGAAGGAGTGGCAGTAATGCTCTTTTACCAGGTAGGAGAAATTTTTCAGGATATGGCAGTTAATAATTCAAGAAAATCTATTAGAGCCTTGATGGATATAAGGCCTGATTTTGCCAACCTAAAGATAGGGGATAAAATAAGAAAGGTTTCACCAGAGGAGGTAGCTATTGGAGACATAATAATAGTTAAGCCTGGTGAAAAGGTGCCTTTAGATGGAGTAGTTATTGAGGGAACTTCCATGGTGGATAGCTCAGCTTTAACTGGAGAATCTGTCCCTACTAAGGTAGAAGCTGGAGATATTATTCTTAGTGGTGTAATTAATATAAATGCTGTCTTAACAATAAAAATAGAAAAGGAATTTGCAGATTCTACTGTATCTAGGATTCTTGATTTAGTACAAAATGCCGGCAGCAAGAAGGCTCCAACAGAAAAATTTATAACTAAGTTCGCCAGGGTCTATACCCCAGTTGTAGTGTTTTTAGCCATAGCTCTAGCTATATTTCCACCACTTTTTATAGAAGGGGCCACTTTTTCACAGTGGATCTATAGGGCTTTGTCTTTCTTGGTAGTATCTTGTCCTTGTGCCTTAGTGGTTTCTGTACCTTTAGGCTTCTTTGGAGGGATTGGTGGAGCTTCTAAGAACGGTATATTAGTTAAGGGAGGCAATTATTTAGAGGCACTAAACAATGTGGAGCTAGTTGTATTTGATAAAACAGGAACATTAACAAAGGGTGTTTTTCAAGTAACAGAGATAAAGACTGAAGACAATGTTGATAAGGAGCAATTGTTAAGCTATGCAGCCTATGCTGAAGCCTTCTCCAACCATCCAATAGCAACTTCTATATTAAAGGCTTACGGTAAAGAAATAAATAAAAGTACCATAGAGAACTATGAAGAAATTCCTGGCCATGGAGTTAAAGTTATAGTTGAAGGAAAAGAGATTTTAGCAGGGAATCATAGACTGATGGATAAAGAAAATATATCCTTCAAGAAGGTTGATAGTATTGGCACTGTAGTTCATATAGCCCTTAATAAAAGCTATTTAGGCTATATAGTGATTTCAGATGAAATTAAAAAGGATTCTGCTAAGGCCATAAAAGCATTAAAGGCAATGGGTGTAAAGAAAATTGTCATGTTAACAGGAGATAATAGTTCAGTGGCAGCTAAAATAGGAGAAGAACTGGGCTTAGATCAAGTGTATGCTGAATTGTTGCCAGATCAAAAGGTAGAAAAGTTAGAACAGTTAGAAAAAGAAAAAACTGCAAAAGGTAAGTTGGTCTTTGTAGGAGATGGAATCAATGATGCCCCAGTATTAGCAAGAGCAGATATAGGTATAGCTATGGGGGGAGTAGGCTCAGATGCTGCCATAGAAGCCTCAGATCTAGTAATAATGACAGATGAGCCTTCTAAAATAGCTGAGGGAATAAAAATTGCAAGGAATACAAGAAAAATCGTAATGGAAAATATATGGTTTTCCTTAGTAGTAAAGGCCTTGATACTTGTTCTAGTTGCCATGGGCCTAGGCACCATGTGGGAAGCAGTATTTGGTGATGTAGGGGTTACGGTGATTGCAGTTTTAAATTCCATGAGGGCAATGAATAGGAAAAAACTATAAGCTTATTATATAATAGAAAAATTTCAGCCTCCTGGCTGAAATTTTTCTTTAGCTCTTTTTATAAATATATACTGTACTAAAGCAAACAAATATAATAAAATAAGTTTGGACAAGCTCACGATAGATGAAAGAGGTAGATAGCTATGAGGCATCTGTTTATAATAAACCCTAAAGCAGGTAAAGGAAAAACTAAAGATATAATACCATTGATAGAAAAGATCTGTAGGAAGGAAGCTATAGATTATATTATTGAAATTACAGAGAGAGTTGGACATGCTAAGGAAATAGCAGAAAGCTATACTAGCAAAGAGTTTATGAGGGTCTACTCTGTAGGTGGCGATGGTACTTTAAACGAAGTTTTAAACGGTATGGCTGAAAGTGACAGCTGCTTGGCAGTGATTCCATGTGGTAGCGGAAATGATTTTGTTAGGAGCTTAACAGATAAAGAAAATATTGAGGAAATACTGAATGCTAGTATTAAAAGGGAATTTGAATTGTTGGATTTGGGAAAGTGTAATAATAAATACTTTATCAATATTGCTTCTGTAGGTTTAGATGCTGAAATAGTCTATAACGCTATAAAGCTAAAAAGATTACCCTTAATACCTTCAAAATTTGCTTATCTCTTGAGTATATTTACTACGGTCTTTGGCTATAAAAGCAAAAACCTTAACATACAATTAGATGATGTAAATATTTTTGAGAAAACATTGCTAACTGCAGTGGCCAATGGTAAATATTATGGTGGCGGTATGAAGGTAGCCCCTAGGGCTGAGCTATGTGATGGCAATTTAGAAATATGTCATGTAAAGGAGGCAAGTCCTCTAAAAATTATTAGATTGTTTCCAAAGCTAATTAAGGGAATTCATGATACAATAAAAGAAGTAACTTTTTATAAGGCAAAGAAGATAAGAATACAATGCCAGGAAGAGATATCGGTAAACATTGATGGAGAGCTCTTTAGAGCTAAGGATATAAGCCTTGAAATAGTTCCTAAAGCCATCAAGTTTGTAATACCGTGAAGAACAATTCCTTTATAATGATATTTTTATGCAGGGAGTGATGATAGTGAAATTTTTGTGGTATAGCTATTTTGGAGTATATTTAACTTTTAAAAGTATATCTTTGATTAAAGTGAAATACTTAGAGAAAAAGGACCCCCAAAAGGCTGCACAGTATGCTTTTAAGAAGGTTAGGGAAATAACTAATCATATATTAAAGATTTCTAAAACTAACTTTCAAGTTTATGGTGAGGAAAATATACCTGATGAGCCTTGTGTTTTTGTGTCCAATCATCAAGCGATTTTTGATGTTTTTGCTATATTAGCCCCTTTGAAGAATGTAACCGGATTCATTGCCAAAAAGGAAATAGCAAAGATTCCTCTTATTTCTACTTGGGTTAGGGCTATTGGCAGTGTATTTATAGATAGATCAAACATAAAAGAGGGAATAAAGGCTATAAACCAAGGAGCTGAAAATATAAAGAAAGGCTATTCTATGGTTATTTTTCCCGAGGGAACAAGAAGTTTAAGTTCCACTATGGGAACTATGAAGAAAGGAAGTCTAAAGATGGCTTTCAAATCAGATGTAGCTATTGTTCCAGTTACTGTAGATGGTACCTATAGGGTCTTAGAAGTAGGAAATAAGGTAAGAGGTCATACCATAAAAATTATCTTCCATAAACCTATACAAACTGCTGGAATGACAAAGGAAGAGCAAAAGAATCTTACAGGGATTGTTCAAGGTATAGTTGAGGATGGTTTGAAAAAATTAGGAAATTAGTCTTATTAGAAGATTTAAGATCTGATAGAAAGATAAAAGGCTTTTTCACAGCTATGCTGAGAAAAAGCCTTAGTTTTACCCAAGATTATTCTTCTAAGTACCACATTGGACTAATCCTCCTTGAACTACTTGAAAGGACTTGTGCCATCACTCCCATCTTAAAAAATTCTTGAAGTTTCCATAATTATAAAGGTTCAATTAATTATTTCGGTAGAATCATCTCCTATCTTAAGAATTAGATATTATTTGATCACCCCTTACCTTCATTTTTAATAATATGGAAGATATTAATATACTAAATTAACAAGTATCTCTACTTATTAATTTGATGGAAGTTCTTAATAATATTATAGGAAAACCATAGGGCAAAGTCAATATTAAATTTGGAATATTCAGAAAATTAACTCTTTATAATTTGAGTATTTACGCAACTAATATTTAAAATTTTAAAGAAGAAAAGACAAATATACAAGAAAAAATCGAAATATAATATTGATTATAAGCAAACAATAAAATACAATGGTATAGAAGGTGGAAATACCCAAAGGCATGTGAGCCATGGGTGTATTGGTGTATTTAACCAACAATACAAGATAACTAAAAGGAGGTTTTACCATGAGCAACAGTGTTATTGATAATCTTTCAATAAATACAATAAGAATCTTAAGTATTGAAGGTATACAAAAATCAAATTCAGGACATCCAGGATTACCTTTAGGTGCAGCGCCTATGGCCTATACTTTGTGGTCAAAGGCTATGACCCATAATCCTAGTAATCCAGATTGGGTAAATAGAGATAGATTTATTCTTTCTGCAGGACATGGTTCTATGCTCTTATATTCAATGTTACACCTTTTTGGATATGGACTTAGCATAGAGGACCTACAGAATTTCAGACAATGGGGAAGCAAAACACCTGGTCATCCAGAGTATGGCCATACTGTAGGGGTTGAAGTAACTACAGGGCCACTAGGCCAAGGGATAGCCAATGCAGTTGGTATGGCTATGGCAGAAGCTCACCTTGCTAGCATATTCAACAAGCCAGGTTTTGAAATAGTAGATCATTACACCTATGCCTTAGCTGGAGATGGTTGTATGATGGAGGGTATTGCTTCAGAAGCAGCATCTTTAGCAGGAACTTTAGGACTAGGAAAACTAATAGTTTTATATGACTCTAATAACATTTCTATAGAGGGCAGCACAGACATTGCCTTTAGGGAAAAAGTTGGGGATAGATTCAAGGCTTATAGCTGGCAAGTATTATTTGTTGAAGACGGTAACGATGTAGAAGCTATCAATAAAGCTTTACAGGAAGCAAAGGCAGATAAAGACCGTCCAACTTTAATAGAAATAAAGACAAAAATCGGATATGGATCACCAAAAGAAGGAAGCGCTTCATCACACGGTGAACCTTTAGGAGCAGAAAATATATTAAAGACAAGAGAATTCTTTAAGTGGAATTACGACCTTGATTTCCATGTTCCAGAAGAAGTAAGAGAGCATATGGCTTCATTACAGGAAGAAGGAAAAAAAGCAGAAGATAAGTGGAATAAACTATTTGAAGAATATAAAAAGCAGTATCCTGATTTAGCAAAGCTTTGGGATACTTACCACAGCAAAGATCTAGTAGTAGACCTATTAAAAGAAGAAAAACTATGGAAGTTTGAAGGAAAGGCTGCTACTAGAAATTCCTCTGGAGAAGTATTAAATAGACTTACAGAATATATTCCAAACTTATTTGGAGGATCTGCTGACCTATCTCCTTCTACTAAGACATATATGAAGGGTAAGGGAGACTTTTCAGCAGAAGATAGAAAGGGAGCCAACTTACATTTTGGTGTAAGAGAACACGCTATGGCTGCTATAGCTAATGGAATCGCTGTACATGGTGGCTTAATTCCTTATGTGTCCACCTTCTTTGTATTTAGCGATTACATGAAGCATTCTATGAGATTGTCTGCACTTATGAAGTTGCCTGTAATTTATGTACTAACTCACGACAGCATTGGTGTAGGAGAAGACGGACCTACCCATGAACCAATAGAACATTTAGCTGCTTTGAGAAGTATACCAAACTTTATAACTTACAGACCTGCTGATTCAAGAGAAGTAGCTGCTGCTTGGTGTTCAGCCTTAACTACAAAAGATGCACCTACAGCATTGGTTTTAAGCCGTCAAGACTTACCTCTATTAGAAGGAAGTTCTGCAGAAGCCTTAAAGGGTGCATACATCCTTCAGGACTACAGTAATGGAACACCAGATATGATTTTAATGGCTACTGGTTCAGAGGTTCAGCTTATAGTTGAAGCTGCAAAACAATTAAATGAAAAGGGAATAAAGGCTAGAGTTGTTAGCATGCCTTCCTTAGAATTATTTGAAAGACAAAGTGATGAATATAAAGAATCTGTTCTACCAAAAGCAGTAAGAAAGAGAGTTGCAGTAGAAGCTGCCAGCTCCTTTGGATGGCACAAATATGTAGGACTAGATGGAGCTATAATTTCTATAGACACCTTTGGTGCTTCTGCTCCAGGAAATCTACTATTTGAAAAGTTTGGTATAACTGTAGAAAAGGTAGTTGAAGCTGCTGAAAGCTTGAAATAAGATATAGGAGACTCAGTTGAGTCTCCTTTTCTCTTTTAAAACCATAATAAAATCACTGTTCTTAGGAAAAAATATATTTAAGTTTCCTATAAGCGAGAGGTGATTTTATTGAAACGGTTATATATTAAGGATATAAAAGATGGGGCAAAAATCCAAGATAGCTTTATGGTAATGAAAAAGCTAAGCTTTGATGGAGAGAATGTGATGGCCATCATAGGTGATAAAAGTGGCGAAATGAAGGCCTTAATTTGCAATAAAAGCAATAGTATAAAAGTAGGAGATATAATAACTATAAAGGCTAGTAAAGATGGAATGCTTAGAGCTAGTGAATTTAAATTTGAAAAAGATTATAAGGTAGATGAGTATCTTCCCTCTATAAATAGACCAATAGATCAATTAATGGAGGAACTTGAAAGGATATCCTTAGAAGAGTTTAAAACTAAAGAAACTGAAAGCTTAAATCACTACTTCTTTTCTAATCCTGATTTTGTTGAAAGATTTAAGAATGGCATTGGGGGCTTGAGTCAACATCATAACTATAGAGGTGGTTTACTAGAGCATACATTAAATGTAGTATACCTAGCTAAGACTTTAGCTTATAGATATGATTGTCGATTTAAGGAAATAGCCATTTTGGCTGCAAAACTTCACGACATTGGGAAAATTGAAGAATACTATACAGATGGACCCTTTAAGGTAACTATGAGAGGTGAAATGGAAGGCCATATAGTAATAGGCATGGCCATGATTGAAGAAGCCTTTAAGGCAG